>JAUVSX010000189.1 GCA_030596915.1 Chloroflexota bacterium
AAACCTGTCAGGTTTTCGCTTCACAGAGCGTGTCGTGGCCGTGCGATGACGATGACTTGTCGCTCGGTTTGGGCCAAATCTGGGTGTCTCGATTAGCACAGCGCCACGACCGTTGACGAATGCTCGTCCAGGCTCCACCTCGGGCCACGCGCTTCTCACCCTTGGCTGGACCACGCGGGTTGCGCTTGGAGGCGCGCTCGTAATACCCAGCGTCATACCAGTCGGCGACCCACTCAAGGATGTTGCCGGACATGTCCGCGCAGCCAACCGGGCTGTCTCCCAGCGGGCTGTAGGCGCCGACTGGCGTGGTCGAGCCAGCGTTCCAGTTCAATCTAGCCTCATCCCAGTCTTCAGCCCAAGGGAACACGAGCTTGCGACTCGCGACCGCGTCCCAACTCGCCGCTTTCTCCCACTCCGCCCCGGTTGGCAGCCGGAGGCCGGACCACACGCCGCCTGATGACGAAGATAGATCTACTGTGGTGCGGAAGGCTGGGTCGCGCGATGACCATTCACCCACCTCTGCCCCGCAGTGGCTGCCCGTCCGATCTCAGAAGCGATCGGAGTATATCATCCGCGCAGCGCCGGGTCAAACTAACGGCTCCACGACGCAGTCGAGACCCTGGTCCCAGTTGACACGACTATCGCCGCCAGTTATCATACCCCACGGAGGCAGGTTCCGGGGAGCCCACCGCCCACGGCCATAACGGTCTGCCGGAGCTCCCAACACGCCCTCACCGGCGTGTCGCCGGCTGACGGGTGGAGTGGACGAGAGCCAGGGGGGCGCACCGACGGACCGAAACAGGCTATGGAGGGTCTGAGGAGACCGCTCTTGCGTACGCCGGTGCGGCACGAAGGTGGCGCGCCCATCCTCGAGGTATCTCACCTCACGGTGAGCTTCAACGGCCGTCTGGCCCTGGATGACGTCACGTTCCGGCTGACGAGCGGAGAGCGCATCGCCGTCGTCGGTCCAAACGGCGCCGGCAAGAGCACGCTCTTCAGAGTGATCGCCGGGGTTCTGGCCGCTACCAAGGGTGAAGTGTGGGTAGCAGGGTGCCATCCCGGCGGGCACATCTGCATTGCCTACGTCCCCCAGCGCAGTGCCGTGGACTGGTCATTCCCGGTCACGGTCTTCGATGTGGTGATGATGGGCCGCGCAGGGAGACTTGGCCTACTGCGCCGCCCAGGGCGAGCGGACAAGGAAAGCGTTCGCGGTTACCTGGCGCTGGTTGGGATCAGCGAACTGGCGGACCGGCAGATCGGCGAGCTGTCCGGCGGACAGCAGCAGCGAATGTTCATCGCACGCGCCCTCGCCCAAGAGGCGGAGCTCATCCTGATGGACGAGCCCCTGTCGGGGCTCGACCTTCCGGCTCAGGAAGGCATCTTCCACATCTTGGACGAGCTACGGCAGAGGCAGGTGACCGTGATGGTCGCGACCCACGATCTGAACCTGGCCTCCGAGCGCTTCGACCAGGTGATGCTGCTCAATGGCCGCCTGGTCGGGATGGGGGATCCTGGGGACGTCTTCACACCTGAGCGCCTTCGGCTCGCCTACGGGGGCCACCTCCGCCTGGTTCGGACCGATGACGGGGCGATGATCCTGAGCGACACGTGCTGCGGGATGGACCGCTAGGGCATGGACGAAGTGCTTGGCCTGGTAACGGGACCGCTGGGCTACCCCTTCATGGTTCGGGGGCTAATGGCAGTGACGATGGTTGGCATCGTCTGCGCGGCCGTCGGCACGTACGTCGTGCTTCGGGGGATGGCGTTCCTAGGCGACGCGCTCGCACACGCAATTCTGCCGGGTGTTGCGGTCGGCTACCTGGTGAGCGGAGGGGCCCGAGGACCTGTCTTCTGGTGGGCCCTCGCCACCGCGGTTCTGACCGCCATCGGGATTGGCGCCGTTGGCAAGGCGGCGAAGGTCAAGGAGGACACTGCGATCGGCGTGATATTCGCGGGCATGTTCGCGCTAGGCATCGCGCTGATCTCGACAGTCCGCAGCTACGCGGTTGACCTGGCTCACTTTCTCTTCGGGGATGTGCTGGGCGTGTCATCCGGAGACCTGTGGCTGACCGCGGTGTTCGGGGGACTCGTCCTGATCACCATCGTAGTGCTCTACAAGGAGTTCCTCGTCCTCTCGTTCGACCCTGTGCTGGCCGCGACGCTGCGCCTACCCGCGGCGCTCCTGAACTATCTGCTTCTCGTGCTGCTGGCCGTTGCTACCGTCGTCTCCCTGCAGACGGTCGGCGTGACGCTGGTCGTGGCGATGCTCGTTACTCCAGCGGCTACGGCCTCCCTGCTCACACGTCGCCTCCCAGCGATGATGGCCGTGGCCTCCCTCATCGGCGCGCTCTCCGGGATCAGCGGTCTCTACCTGTCCTGCTACCTGAGCGGGGCGTCAGGCGCCGCGATCGGGCGCGTCTGCACGGGGTTCTGTCTCCTGGCGGTGCTGGCCTCACCCCGGCGCCGGCTGGCCCGAGAACGCGTCAACCACCGGCGGCACTGACCGAAGCGCGCAACGCGCGCCCGCCCATGCGAGGTGGAGGGACGCGGTACCTGACACCAGAGACAGCGCCGCCCGCCGCCGCCTCACCAATCCGATCTCCCGCCCGACTCACGCCTGCTGGTTCGAGCTTGCCAGGTTGGGCGGATCGACCGGTGCTAGGTCACTCTGCCAGCCGGGATACCGGGCACCCGCACTCGAATGCGGTAGAGCGAAGCCTGCGCGGTGATGTAGAGCGTCCGGCGATCCTCGTCACCCCACGCACAGTTGGAGGGGCGCTCGGGCGGCACAATCACGCCCAGCCGAGTCCCATCCGGCTCGAAGACCCACACGCCCGTGGCCCCCGCTACGTAGAGATGGCCCTTCGAGTCGACCTTCATCCCGTCCGGCGACCCGGGCTGGGGATGATCCATACTGGCCAGGACTCGCGACTTGGTCAGTGTGCCGTCCGGTCGCACGGCGAAGGCGCGCACGTGGCGGTGGGCCGAATCGTCGATGTAGAGAACAGACTCGTCCGGGGAGAAGGCCAGCCCGTTGGGACGCTCGAAGTCCTCGGCCACGATCTCAGGCTCACCGCCCGGCGTGATGCGGTAGACGCCGTTGAAGGCTTGCTCTTTCTGCTCCGGCTCGATGCCGTACGGTGGGTCCGTGAAGTAGATCACGCCGTCGGACCTGACAACCACGTCGTTCGGGCTGTTCAGTCGCCCACCCTCGTGCCGGTCGGCCAAGCAGACAACCGTACCATCGGATTCGATCCGCGAGACCCGCCGATTGCTGTGCTCGCACGCGACGAGCCGGTTCCTGCGATCGAGCGTCAGGCCATTCGACTGGCCGGTGGGTTCCCGCCACACCTCAATGCCCCCGGCCTCGCTCCACTTGTAGATGCGGTTGGCGGGTATGTCGCTGAATAGCAGGTACCCCTCGGGCATCCACACGGGGCCCTCCGTGAACTGGAACCCCGTTGCCAGGCGCTCGGGATCGCCAGGTTCGACGAGCGATCTGAGTTTCATAGTATCCTCCCGTTATTGCTGAACTGTGGCTCAGTCTAGCAGAGCACGGCACTGCTCGCAAGCTGCGTACCGCCACGGGGCGAAGAGCCTCTTGCCGCCCAATGGTCACCCAGGTAGAATGACACAGCGCCGATCGTGCGCAATCAAAGGGTTTAGAAGTGGAGAATCATGATAAAGACGGGCGTGGTTGTGTGCGGGCCGGACGGGAACTACGGCCCGCTGGCGCTGCTCAGCGGCACGTTTGAACAGAAATGCGCTCGGGCAGCCGAAATGGGTTTCGATGGAATCGAACTGATGGTCCGCGATCCAGCCGAGCTGGACTGGGCTGCCGTAAAGGCTACGGTGGACGGGGCAGGGCTCGGAGTGCCGCAGATCGTCACCGGAGAGCTGTTCGGCGCTGACGGCCTCTGCCTGGCGACTTCGGACGAGGAGCTTCGACGCCGAGCCGAGGAGCGTACGCGCGCCGTGATCGATCTGGCCGCGTGCCTGGGGGCGATGGTGAATATCGGCCGCCTGCGTGGGCAACTGCGGTTCGTCGGGCAGGTCGCAGACCCGTGGGGCCTCGCGGTTGAGCACCTTCGCGGCGTCATCGAGTACGCCTCCGGGCGGGGCGTTCGCATCGCCATCGAGCCCCTCAACCGATATGAGACCGACTTCGTGTTCAGCGCAGCGGACGGCGTACGCCTGATCAAGGATCTGGGCTACGACAACGTGGGGCTGATGCTCGACTTCTTCCACATGAACATCGAGGACGCCTCGATTGAGGAGGGCCTCAGGGTGTCTGCAGCCCGTCTGTGGCACATTCACATCGCCGATTCAAACCGCCTGTATCCTGGCGCAGGGCACATCGACTTCGACAGCATCTTCGCTACCCTGGCGGACATTGGCTCTCAGGGCTACATCTCGGGCGAGATGCAACCTCTCCCCGACCCAGATGCCGCTGCGGTGAAGACAATCGAGTTCCTCAGGTGCAGGCTTGCGTAGCAGGCCGGCTGTTCCCAAGGGCACCGGGGCACGATGATGGAGACGTCGCTCAGCTATCGCGACTCGCTGTTTCTAGCCGAAACGCTGATGCCGGGCGCCCACGACCTTGAGCGCGCAGCGGCCCAGATCCGGGGTGACGAGGAGATCGCCGCCGCGATGCTCGACGATGAGCGGCTGTTCCAGCGCCTGATGGGGGACGACGACGTCCTGATCCGCGTCTCACCCAGGCTGTTCTTCTCCGTTCTGCTGCGCAGGGCGCGACGGGATATCGAGTTGGAGACCTTCTCGATCGAGCGGCGCAGCATGCAGAGAGTAGTCTTGTTCGACAATCATAAGGTCGCCGAGCTGCTCGCTCAGGACGCGCTGCGCGAGTACCTCGGGACGCTGCTGGCCTCATTCACGCGCATCGAGAGTGCCGTCATCCCAGTGCGAGTTAGGAAAGGCGTCTGGCGCAGGTACCGCATCAGCGAGGTCGACGTGGAAAGCCTCATCCGGTTCTGCCAGGCCGTCGAGAAACCGTTCCGCTTCGACTGGTACCGGCGCATCGGTGATAGCTGTCTATTCCTCACCAGCCTGTTCCCGGAGTACATTGAGGCTCAGCACCGATATCCGTTCAGCCGGCAGCCCCGTCCAAGGACCCGCGGGGCGATCTGCGGGAGCAGAGAGGACTACGAAGCGCACGGCCGCGCCTTCTTCCGGCTGGCAGCGGAGCACGAACAGGCCAGAGCGCACGGGCTTCGCGAAGTGCTGGGATCGCTATCTGAGCACTTTATCCTCGCCGAGAAGCCGCTGGCGTTCCTGTCTGAGCGGTACCTCCAGTTCACGAAGCACCAGTTGTTCGTCCTGTAGAGGAGCGGGGGCGGCCTGGGGACGCCACGAGGGGGACCACATCGGTCCCCCTCGTCACCCTTGCCCCGGACTGGATTCGAACCAGCACGCCCGAAGGCACAGGCCCTCAACCTGCCGCGTATACCAATTCCGCCACCGGGGCTCACACGCTATTATACTCTCACCAACCCGCTTGTCAACTTTTCGGCGCTGGCGCCAGGCCTGTCAGTCTAGCGCGCCTCCTCGAGCAGGACGCAACTCAGCGGCGGCAGCACGACGACGAGGTCTCCACGCTCGGTCTCGCGCGCCGAGGACCGTGTCTCGCCATCAGAGATGTGCTCCACCGCCCGCTTGCCCAGCCGCGGCTCGCTGACCGTCACCTTCTGCAAGGCGGTTGTCCAGTTCGCCAGGACGAGTCCAAAGCGCCCGTCGGGAGCCTGCCACGCTCCGTCGAAAACGGCCGGGATCTGGTGGTCTTTGCCGGCCAATTGCCATCGCATTGTCTTGATACCCTCGACAGTGCCGGGCGAGAGCATGCGACCAAACACGAGGAAGTCTTTCGCCGCTCCCCTCCGCAAGGCGGCAGTCGTCGCGAGCATCGCCAGCGAATCATCGTCATCCCCGATGTCCGGTTCCCAGGGCGCCCAGTTGCCCGTGTCCCAGTTGAGCAGCTTGCCATCCCCCTTCATGACGCCGCCTGGGATCTCGCCCACGACCAGGTTGTAGGCATTCCGGATCGGCATGTGGTAGGGCTCCGGGCCCAGGCCGAACCCGCCCTGGATGACAATCAGCTCGTGATAGAGGTAGTGATAGAGCGGCACCCACCCCCTGCTGGGCATATGGCCGGGAGGCACCACTCGCACATCGGTGAGGTGGAAGCTGGGAATGAAGTATTCGTTGACCGTGGCCTCGACCGAGAAGATCATCTCGCGCTGACCGTCGCTCGCCTCGAGTTCCTCCCGTCGCAGCGCGTCGCACGCATCAACGAACCTCTGCATCGCGGCCGTCATCCACAGACCGGGGCCCGGCGGGTGGCCGTGATCCTCAGCGTAGCACGGGAAGGTGCAGCAGCCTACGTTCTGGTCGAGAAACTGGATCCAATCCAGGCCCGAGTCCTTGAGAGTGCGTACGAAGTCAATCGCGATAT
>JAUVSX010000451.1 GCA_030596915.1 Chloroflexota bacterium
ACCGGAGAATGCCGTGCCGCTGCGGATGATCCGCCAGGGCGACGACCGCTGGACCGAGTTTCCATTCCCCATCCCCGCGACGCACGCTGCGCGGATCGGCGACGTGCCGCGTCCTTTCATCGACTACTTGCGCGGGCTCACGGACGAGACCATCAGCGCGGAAGAAGGTAAGACGTCCGTAGAGATGGTGTTGGGAGCGTACCGGTCCGCTGCTGAAGGGCGGCGGATAAGCCTGCCCCTTGGCTAGCGAGGGTCCGGCGCACGATCTTTGCTGTGGAGGTATTCGCGTGAACTATCTCGATCGATTCTTGGCCGTGATGGCCTACGAGCCAGTGGACCAGGGACCCAACTGGGAAGCGGGCGCGTGGCCCCAAGCGCGCGACCGGTGGGAGCGGGAGGGCCTGGACCCCAACCTGCTGCACTGGGACTGGTTCTCTGGAGAGGATGCCCTGGGGATGGATCCCAGGGAGTTCATTCCCTTCCGCGGGAACATGATCCCTCAGTTCGAGGAGGAGGTTCTCGCCGAGGACGATCGCACGGTCACATTCCGTGATTCGGTTGGGCGTGTGCGGCGCGCTCTCAAGGAGGGCTCTCTCGGCGGAGCGCGGATGTCGATGGATACCTACATCGGCTTCCCGGTCGAGAATTCGGACGATTGGGAGCCCCTCAAGAGCCGGTTCGACCCGCGTCGCCAGCAGCGGTATGAACCCAACTGGAAGTGTCTTCGCGTGGATGGATGGGGCAACCGCCAGCACCCGTTGATCCTTGGACCCAACTGCTCAACGCTGGGGTTCTACTGGTTCGCACGTGACCTGATGGGGACCGAGAACCTATCGTATGCCTTCTTCGATCAACCTGCGCTGGTGCACGACATCATGGAGACCCAGGCGGAGCTGCTCATCGAGTCGGCGCGCCCCTATCTCGAACGTACCACGGTCGACTATGTGTGCCTGAACGAGGATCTGTCGGCGAAGAGCGGCCCCCTCCTGAGTCCCCGTACGTACAAGGAGTTTGTCTATCCGCGACTCCGGCGTGTGATCGACTTCTACAAGTCCAATGGTGTTCGGTACGTCTGCATCGATACCGACGGCAATCCTGAACCCCTGATCCCGATAATGCTCGATGCTGGCGTTGACGCTCTGTGGCCGCTCGAGCGCGCATCGGACCAGGACCCAATCCGGCTGCGGCGGAAGTACGGGAGATCGCTGAGGCTGTGGGGCGGCGTGGACAAGAGGGAGCTAGCGAAGGGTCCGCAGGCGATCGACGAGCATCTGCAGAGCCTCGTCCCCCTCATCGAGGAGGGGGGCTTCATCCCGACCGTCGACCATACAGTCCCACCCGATGTGAGTTGGCCCAACTTCCAGTACTACATGGAACGTAAGGCCTTGCTGCTTCGCGGCGAGCTCTAGCGTGGGCGCGCCTCTTCTGCCGGATGCCCCAGACGGCCCCGGTTCGCGGTCATTGCCCAAGCTCTACACCCGGTCCTGCGGCGCAGGCGCTCGTGAGCACCTTCTCCCCTGCCGGCCTATCTTGGTGAAGGAGTATGCACGGTGAACATCGTACTGGTCATCTTCGACTCACTGCGAAAGGATTGCACTGGCGTGTACGGCTCGCCGCCGTGGGGGACCGTTCATACGCCCCACTTCGATGCGCTCGCGGCTCAGTCGCTCGTGATGACCCGCGCCTACCCCGAGTCGCTGCCCACACTACCGACGCGGCGAGCGATCTACACCGGGCGCCGGGTCTATCCCTTTCACGACGCCGACTTCCGTCTCAAAGGCGACTTTCGAGGGGCGCCAGGCTGGGGTCCCATCCCCGAGGAGCAGCCAACGCTGGCCGAGCTGTTAAGCGAGGCAGGCTACCGGACCGGCCTGATCTCGGACGTGTACCACATGTTCAAGCCCTCGAAGAACTACTGGCGCGGCTTCGATCAGTGGCTCTTCCTTCGCGGCCAGGAGATGGATCCCTACCGCTCGGGCCCGCGGCTGAGTCAGGAGGAGATCGATCACTGGTTTCCCCGCGAGATGCGCGAACGAGGCCTGGGCAACAAGACGCTCGGCGTAGTTGATGAGTTCGTCCAGCGTTGTGTGATGAACTACCACGGTCGCACAGGCGAGGAGGACTTCTTCCCTGCGAGGGTGCTCAAGGAGGCTGCCGTCTGGCTGGAACAGAATCAGGATGCTGGTGAGTTCTTCCTGACAGTCGAGTCCTTCGATCCGCACGAGCCCTGGTTACCACCTCGGCACTACCGCAGGCTCTATGACACCGACGACGACGCCCCCGAGCAGATCATTTCCGCCTACGGCGACGTCGCCGGGTTGGACGGTGGTCTGATTGCCCGCACGCGTGCCAACTACAGCGGCGAGGTGACCCAGTGTGACCGCTGGTTCGGGTACTTCATGGAAAGCATGCGGGTCCTCGGCCTGCTCGACGACACAATGCTGATCTTCACGTCGGACCACGGGCATTCGATTGGGGATCGTGATTATATGGGCAAACGCGGGTATCCGTCCGCGCCCGAGGTGTACGAAGTTCCTCTGATGGTCCGGTTCCCTGGCGCGGAGCACGCAGGCGCAACCAGCGATATGTTTGTCCAGCACCACGACATCGCAGCGGAAGTCCTGGCTGCGGCGGGCGTGGCGCCTCCCGAGAGGTTCGATGGGATCCCGTTCCTGGAGAATGCGATTGCGGGGAGTCCCGGCAAGCGCGACCACGTGACTGTGGGGTGGGGTTCGGCGGCGACGGTTGTCACTGACAGATGGTGGCTCAACTGTAAGGCCGATGGAAGCGGCGTTCTGCTCCACGACCTGCACGCTGCAAGCCCGTTTGCCGCCAACGTCGCGGACGAGCATCCCGGTGTCGCCAGCGCTCTATTTGCCACGGCAGAAGCTGACGCTCGGGGCGGCTTCCCGGACTGGATTGTCGATCTTGCCCGGAGCCAGGTGGATGCGCCGGGCTGCAGCGAGATCGTGGCGCGCGAGTAGTCGGTTGCGCCACAGATGACCTCAATGGCTTGCACCCCGGTATTCTGAGGAGACTATCATGAGCACATCCGAGATGGACGTCCGGACCGCGTTTCTCGCCACCTCGCGCTTCGATGCCTGCCCCCGGACGCCGCGCTGGGAACTGGGTTTCTGGTCGGGCGCAATCCAGCGCTGGTATGGCGAGGGGCTCCCCGGGACCCAGCAGGAGCTTCGCGCCGCGGAGGACTCTGCCGCTTGGGTCTCGGGCAACGGCATCGCCACGCCGCTGAGCTACTTCGACCACAAAGACAACGACGTGGCTGCTTACTTTGGTATGGATAAGGGCGCCGTCGCAGTTGACATCAACTACTTCGTCTGCCCCCAGCTCGAGGCCGTCGTGCTAGAGGAGACGGACGAGTACATCATCCGGCGGGATGGCAACGGCGTGGTATCGAGGGTG
>JAUVSX010000337.1 GCA_030596915.1 Chloroflexota bacterium
CCTGGGTCGAACAGATCCGGCGTAGCATCCCCTGGACAGGCCCAGGCCAAGCCTCGGCTACGAAAGCTGGCGCCTCGGTGATCAGGCTGGATTGAGGTACAGGCCCGACGACGCCTGTTTTCGATAGACAGTCGGCTCTGTTTTCGATTGTCAAAAACAGACGCCTGCACGGTCCATTCTAGATCCCATCGGATCCAGATTGGGGGCAGCCCATGGGGGAGCAACGCCCCGACCTGCATGACCAGGTCCGTGACGCCATCCGCCTCGAGCGCTACTCCTGCCTCCCGACGATTCGGGTGGTGGCCCCGATGTCGGACCAGGATGCCGCCAGGTCTGGTGGCCGTCCCCCAGCGCGCTGTCGACAAGAAGTGGCTCTCTGGGCATCTGTCCAGAGCTTGACATGCGAAGCGCGAGCGACGCGTGTCACTCGCGCGATCGAGGTGGCTTCAGCCGCGGGTGCCCTTAAGGTCACCCGCGCGGCCGGAAGGACTGGCATTCCGCTTCTGGACACCGTCGATAGCCTCCTCGCTCAAGGTACCCACGCCCCCCGCGGCCGTATCCACGTTTCGGACTTGACAGAACCGGGCACTCCGGCATAATGCCGCGACGCTGATTGACGGCGCGTGCCCCAGCCGCTCGGGGCAGATCATCCTCAGTCCCACTGCAGGTGACACACGCAATGAAGCTAGTTGACGTTCTAGCCCAGATTGGGGAGCCGGCCTGCCTGGATGCCGTACGTGCAGGCTGGGAGGCCTCGGTGGCGACTTTGCCTCCCCTGCCCCCGTCTTTCCTGGATCCCGCCGAGTACAGAGCCAGCCGTCAATTCGCCAGTCTCCCAGATCAGGCTGACGAGATACTCGAGGCGGCCACCGCAAGGATCTCGAAGGACCCCGCGCTGCTCCACCTGATCTGGCACGCCTACCGCACGCTGATCGGCCCGGAGGATGGGGGCGACTTCCGCGATTGGCCAGTCCTGTGCAAGGCCCTGGGCGACCAGGCGGGCGCGTTCTATGTGCTGGTTGGCCTCGCCATCGTCCCTCACGTTCGCGCCCTGCACCGCACAATGAACATCCCCGCAGAGATCACGCGCGACACGTGCCACGTGCTCGTCTGCCTGTCGTGGAACTACGAGCGCGCGCACCCGGGACGTCTCGGCATCATGCTGAAGGAGCTATCTTGGGTACGCAACCACCTCAAGGGCAAGCTTTTTCGGATCGGGCGCCTCGAGTTCATGATTGGTCCGTTCCAGGGATGTCTCGAGGCGTATCGGCACCGCAAGAACGGGCGCGTCATAGCGCTGGCCGTTGACGGCGCACGGTTCACACGAGAGGGCTACATACCGTACGCTGGCGCGCCGCCTGACAGCGGGGAATGGGTGGCAACTCTGCGGAAGGCCAATGACCACGTCGTGGGCTTCCCCGTCTCCCCGTGGGGCGTCGCCCTCCAGCAAGAGGTCTCGCTCTCGCTGCACGAATGGCAGCTTGAGCTGTGGCCCGAACAACCCACGCTGGAGTTCCACATCCCTGAGGGCGGCGGCATGACGCCCGAGCGGTGCCTCGACTCGATGCGGCGGGGATTGGCGTTTTTCGCCGAGGTCTTCCCAGAGACGCCGGTATCCGGCTATCACTCACATTCGTGGATCTTCGGGCCGCAGATCGAGGAGTACCTCCCAGAATCCGCCAACCTGGTCCGGCTTCTGCGGGAAGTGTACCTCTTCCCCCTCCCCAGTACCCCTCGGGATGGCCTGTACTACCTGTTCGGATCCGACGACATTGACATCGCCACGGCGCCGAGGGACACGAGCCTGCGCCGGGCCACCCTCGACTTCATCTCAGCGGGGGGAGCGTGGCGATCTGGCGGCATGTTTGTCTTGAAACGGGACTTGGCGCACTTTGGAACCCAGTTCTATCGATCTCAGTGGGCAGCGGCTCTCAGAGCGGCCAGCTAGGAGGAGACAGATGCCTTTTCACGTATTCGACAACCAAGAGTTAGCAGCAGTCAAGCAAGTGTTCGAAAGCGGTGAGCTGTGCTCGATTGGCGGCACAGTCGGCCGGCAGTTCGAGGACACGTTCGCGGAGATGATCGGCGCGACGCGCGCGGTCGCCGTCAATTCCGGCATGTCGGCGCTCCACTGCGCACTGTACGCCGCCGGGGCGGGGGCCGGGGATGAGGTGATCTGCGACCCGATGGTCCAGTTTGGAGCGATGGCCGTCATCTACAACAACGCCGTGCCCGTCTTTGCGGACGTACGCCGGGATACGCATCTCATCGAACCAGGGAGCGTCCGCGAGCGGATCACCGAGCGGACGAAGGCGATCATCTGCACCCACCTATGGGGACTGCCGTGCGACATGGATCCGTTGATGGAAATCGCGGACGAGCACGGCCTGGCCGTCATCGAGGACAACGCCCACGGGCTGTTCGCCGAGTACCACGGCCGACAGACGGGTACGCTCGGACACATGGCCGAGTTCAGTTTCCAGATGTCGAAGCACCTGGGGTTGGGCGACGCTGGCATCGCGACGGTGATGGACGAGCGCTTCATCGATGGCGTGGTTGACTGCAGCGGCATCAATGGTCTCGCGACCTTCCCCAAGATGATGTGGAACTACCGCCTGAATGAGGTCGTCGCTGCAATCGGATTGGCCCAGCTCAAGCGGGCGCCGGGCTACGTCGAGATGGCGATCGCCCACGGCGAGATCTACAATCGCGCGGTGGAGGACGTGGAGTGGATTCGGGCCCAGCACGTTCCCGAGGGACGGGTACACACCTACCATATCTGGGCGGGGACGTTCGAGGGAGACCGGTATGGCATCTCGTACGAAGCTTTCAAGCAGGCGCTATCGGACGCGGGTGTAAGTATGGGCGTGGGCTACATCGAGAGAGCTGCCTATCTTCACGACACCTTCACCGTTCCGCTGGCGTACGGCCGCGGCTGCCCGATGTTTTGCCCGCTCCAGCTGCACACTCCGGAGTACAAAGAGGGGCTTTGCCCCGTCGCTGAGGATGTGATGCCGCGACTGCTCCTGACCCTCACGACGAACGGGACGGAGGAGACGCACCGGGAAAACGCGGAGAAGCTGCGGTCCGTCATACAGCAGTTCGAATAAGGAGGTAACAAGACATGGGTAAGATACAGCTTGGAGTCCTGGTTCCCCTCGAAGGGGGGCCGGAGCAAGAGATGGAGAAGGTCAGCGCCCTGGGCTTCCCGACGTGCCAGGTCGTCTGTTGGCACGCCGAATGGCTGAACGAGGAAGTCGCTCAGACGCTCAAGCGTGCCGCTTCCGAGAACGGCGTGGAGATCACAACGATCTGGACCGGAATGCCCGGACGGTACGTCTGGAACTTCATCGATGGGCCCGCTACCATCGGCCTGGTTCCCGAGGAACTGCGCCAGGAGCGCCTCGCGATGCTCAAGCGGGGGGCCGACTTCGCCCAAATGGTTGGGGTTCCCAGCATCACGACCCACGTGGGGTTCATTCCCAAGAACCCGGGCGATCCGCTCTACCCAGGCCTCGTCGATGCAATGAGGGAGATTGCCCTCTACTGCAAGGAGCGGGGACAGAGCTTCTGGTTCGAGACGGGTCAGGAGACTCCAGTGACGCTGCTGAGGACGATCGAAGATATCGGCACCGGCAACCTGGGCGCCAATCTCGATCCCGCCAACTTGCTGATGTACGGCAAGGCGAATCCCGTGGATGCGCTGGACGTCATCGGGACCTACGTTCGCGGCGTGCATGCTAAGGATGGGGAGTATCCGACCGACGGCCGCGACTTGGGGGTGGAGAAGCCCCTGGGTCAAGGACGCGTCGGCTTCCCGGCATTGCTGCGCAAGCTGAAGGCGCTCGGCTTCGACGGCGCTTTGACGATCGAGCGCGAGATCTCCGGTCCGCAGCAGATCGAGGATATCAAGCAAGCCAAACTGTTCCTGGAGCAGATACTGGCTTCGTTGCCGTAAACGCGGCCCTGCGATCCTGGCGCCTGCCCTGCGGGCGGAGGCAGCGCGTGTCGCGGCGGCAGGCGCGGGCTGGATACTCTAGCCACGCTAGCGAAGGACGGCCGGGCCGCCGACAAGATGTGCGCGGTGCGGCACGGTCGGTGGCGGGCGTTGATGCGACCCACGGGAGGTGAACCAAGATGAACGCAAGCGAACTATGGGACCGCGCACTGCTGGGCAGCCGCTGGTTGGTGTCGAAACAGACACCGGACGGCGGTTGGCGTGGCTTGGCCGACCCGATGGTGGGCGGGTTCTACAAGGCCAGTTGGTCTCTCACCCTCACCGGGCACCTGCCTGAGGCACACCGATCGCTCGACTACGCTCGACAGCACTTCATGGGGAGCGACGGGGATTTCCTCCCTCGCGCAAAGCCCTGGCACAAGCGGGTGCACTACCTCTACGCCAACGCCTATTTCGTTCTAGGCGGGGTGGCCGCCAGTCGCTATCGGATCGTTGCGCCTGCCGTCGACTTCATACTCAGCCAGCAGAACCCGC
>JAUVSX010000520.1 GCA_030596915.1 Chloroflexota bacterium
AGAGCATCGTATCGAGGCCCAACTCCAGCTCCGCCAGGGCCACCGCGTAACGGTCCTCATTGTGGCGCTTACGAAGCGCACTGAAGCTCATGAAGCAGCACGGCGTGTGGTCTGCGTCCTGAAGTGCTATCGTGCGCAGCATACGCTCGCGAGAAGTCAGGTCGGACATGGGTCCCTCCATGGGAAACGCATAGCTGATCCAATGGGTCAGTTGGCTTGTGTGGCCTGTGGGCGAATGCCAGGCTCCACTCACCGGCAGGCAGCGCGATGCAGCAACCCTTGCTGCGTCGCTGAATCGCCGAATCGCTCATTCGCTCCCGCTGTACTCAGCGGCATTCGCCTGATTCGCTCTCTCGGCTATTCGCCGTATCCCATCGTCGGCCCAGCGCGGCTGTCCTTCCACACCGCCGACCGCGCTGGCGACCGACCGGCCGCAATGGCAGCCGATCTCCAGGCACGCGTCCAATGGCATACCTCGCAGCCAGCCCGCCAGGAACCCTGCGTCGAAGCTATCTCCAGCACCGACGCTATCCCCACCAGCCGCGGGCGTAACCGAGCACTCGTGCGCCCCACCCTCGTGGAACACCTGCGCGCCATCCGCGCCCCGTTTCACCGCGACGATGGGCACGCCCTGCGCGCGCACCCACTCGACGGCCTCGGTCACGCTGCCGCGGCGACTGATGGTCATCGCCTCCCGCTCGTTGGGCATGAAGACGTCGACCAGGGGCAGCGCCTCGAGCAACGTCGAGTTCCACCGCTCCTCAGGGTCCCAGTTCGTATCGAGGGAGACGCTGAGGCCGAACGCACGCGCCCTGCGCAGGGTGTCGGGCACGACGGGGAGCAGGCCTGTGTGCAGGAAGAAACTCCCGTAGTGCAGGTGGCGTGCCGAGGCCAGGAACTCGTCCGTCGCGTCATCTGGCCGCAGCGCGTTAATCGAACCCATATAGGTTAGAATGGCGCGGTCGTCGCCGTGGCAGAGGGCGATGCCCAGCCCAGTCTTGAGCGTCGGGTCCACGACGACTTGGCTGGTGTCGACACCGCACTCGTCCATGGTCCGGCGAATGAGACGGCCGAAGCCATCATCACCGACGCGCCCGACGATACCCACCCGCAGCCCGAGTTTCGCTGCCTGGCAGGCGAAGATGGAGCAAGAGCCACCCATCTCGACCGAGTAGTCGCCGACCAACTGCTCGGCCTGACCGAAGCGCGGCACGATGTCCCCGCCGGTCATGATCAGATCGACGGCCAGGTCGCCGAACGTGATCACGTCGTATGCCCGCGCACCCGTTGCCCCGCTCATCTCAACCTCGCGGGTTCGCCCAGGGCACCGCCCGTGGTAAGGAGCTAGTCGGCATCCAGGCTCACGACGGCACTTAGGTTCTTCGGCTCGTCCGGGTTCAGGCCCTTGGCCAGCGAGCGGTGCAGGGCCGCCAACTGCAGCGGCGGGAGGTACAGCGGGGCACGCTCCCACTCGTCCAGGCCACTGCGCAGTTCGACCACGTAGTCGGGCTGCCAATCGCCGAGCACGGCCGCGTCGTCAACCATCGCGAGCACGCGCGCGCCCAGCCCCTGCATATCCTGCAAGACCCGCAGCTCCTGGCGCAGGGCAGTATCCGACACCAATCCGACGACAAGCGTCGTCTCATTGACCATCGACATCGGCCCGTGGCGGAACTCGAGCGGATAGAAGGCCTCCGCGTACGAAAGCGACATCTCCTTCGTCTTCAGCATGGCCTCGCAGGCCATACCGTGAAGCGGACCGCCTCCCAGGAAGAAAAGCCGCTCGATCGACTGGTCCGCCCCGATGCGTTCCGGCAATCCCTCCAACCGCCCCATCAGATCTCCCAGGATCGTGGGAAGCTGTCCCAAGCGCTCCAACATGGCGCCATCACCAGCGAGCACGCCATCCAATCCCTGGACGAGTAGAACCATGCTCGTGAAGGAGCGGGTCTGGGCCACGCTCACCTCCTGCGCGTCCGGCGCCACGAGCACGAAATCGGCCATCTCCGCCAGCGTGCTGTCGGGGTAGCACGTCACCGCTACAACCGGCCCGCAGCTAGCCGCCTGGCAGCGCTCCACCGCGCGCAACGTCTCCGTCGTCGTCCCTGAGCGAGACACGGCCAGGAGCAACGTTCGTTGCGCGGGCATTAGCGGGGCGAACAGCCACAGCTCGGACGCGGGCAGTGGTCGTGCCGGCGTCCGAGCCCGGTGACCCAGGATCGCCGCGGCCGTCATCGACAGATAGTGCGTCGACCCACACCCTGTGACAAGGATATGGTCGAAGGCCACCCGTTCGAGGAAGGCCTTCAACGACGCTCTCTTGGCGCCAAAGGCCTCAAGCGTTGCGCGCCAGACCTCAGGCTGACTGACAATCTCGCGTCGTGTGTGTGTGTCTACTGTCATGTGTTCCTTTCACCTCGAGTGTTGGCCGGCACGTGCCCGGCTGCCAACTCGGCGCCTGCCTCACGCGGATTGTAGGGAATCCGGCCTGGACTGTCAATGTGGGCTTTCTGCACGCCAGAGCCCCCCCTTCCTGATCGCCCCCGCGTGCGCGGGAGGAG
>JAUVSX010000021.1 GCA_030596915.1 Chloroflexota bacterium
GCGAGTTGATGTCTACTCTGGCCCAGTCTTTGTGATACACATTCCCTCCTTGTCTTGATAGCCTGGTATGGTCAATCGGCAACTGAAGACAGCACCCGGAGACGTCCAGTCACGCCGCGAGTCTCCGCTGCCCGGCGTCAGAAGCTAAGATGTCTGCGTTCGAGGTGGTCGAAGAACTCCTTGCGCGTAGTTGGATTGCTCTTGAACAGACCAAGCATGGCACTGGTCACCATCCGCGCGTTCGCCTTCTTGACACCGCGCATTGCCGAGCACATGTGCAGGCCCTCGACGACGACCGCCACGCCGAGAGGATGCAGCCTCTCATCGAGGAATCCGGCGATCTGCTCCGTCATACGCTCCTGAACCTGCAGCCGTCGAGCGAACATCTCCACGATACGCGGGATCTTGCTCAACCCGATCACACGGCCGTCGGGAAGGTAGGCCACGTGAGCTTTCCCGAGAAACGGCAGCATATGATGCTCGCACATGCTGTAGAAGTCGATGTCACGGACGACGACCATCTGGTCGTAATCGACGTCGAAGATGGCGTCGTTGATCAGGCGAACAGGGTCCACGTGGTACCCAGCGGTCAACTCCTCATACATCCGAGCGACTCGCTCGGGCGTCCGCAGGAGCCCCTCCCGGTCTGGGTCCTCGCCGATAGACTCCAGGATGTCGCGCACGGCACACTCGATAGTGTTGGTGCATGCCTGCTCAGACACGTCGAGGATATCGTTGCGGAAAACGTCGTAGTCGGACGGACGAATTTGCATCTTCGTGACCATATCAGTTCACCTCATCAGGTTCTAAGATAGGAAATCGAGCACAATGTCAGCGCGCCGGATCAGCCGCTGGTCGGGCAAGCTCTGCGCAATCTGTCGCAGCGTCTGTCCCGTCTCCGGATGGCATTGGTGCGGCGCCAGATCGGCCAACGGAACCGCAATGTGTGCGTACCGGAGGATGTCTGCGTCGGGTATGTGCCGGCCCCCAAGATCGAATGCCTCGTCATTGAAGAGAGAGATGTCAAGATCGATGGTGCGTGGCGCGTACTTATCCTCAGTTCGGATCCGTCCCAGCTCCTCCTCGATGACCGCCAGAACGCCGGCCTTCAGACCGGCGGCTGTCAACTCGGTCTCGATGAGCGCTGCGGCGTTGAGGAAGTTGGGCTGGCCCGCCGAGCCGACGGGCGCTGTCTCGTAAACCGGCGACGTCGACACCACCGTGCAGTGCGTCGCCAGCCGCCTGACCGCCTCCCTCAGGTTAGCCTCGGGCTCGATGTTCGACCCAAGCGCGACGAACGCACGATTGCGCAAGTGAGCCACCTCTGCGCGGGACCGGTGTATCTCCACGCCGACCGACCGGGCGAACCGCAGAGCACCCGGTTTCTCCACACGGACATCAGCCGCCTCGACCCGCGTGTCAGCCAGGCATACCTTCGCGATTTCGGCCGCCAGCTTCTCCACGAGATAGAACTGGCTCTCCTCGACCAACCTGATGATGGACTTGGTAATCGTGCGGTAGTTGACGGCATCCGCGATCGCGTCGGACTCGCCGGCAGGACGCGTATCCGCATGCAGGGTGATGTTGATCAGCACGTCCTGCTGCGCGCGACGTTCGTCCTCGTTGATCCCGATGATCGTCCGGAGCAACAGGTCCTTGATGTGGATGCGATCAGCCATCATTGGTCCAGCCCAGTCTAGAGGTGCTGCCCCCCGGTCACGAAGATCAAGTCTCCGGTGACGAAATCGGACTCCAACAGGTAGATGACCGTCTTGGTCACCTCCTCCGATGAGCCCACCCGCTGAGCGGGAACGGTCTTGGCCAGTTCACTGAGATACTCCCGGTCCTTGCCCGGCGGCGGCAGGATCAGCCCAGGCGCGACGGCGTTGACCTGGATGTTGGGAGCGAGCGCCAGCGCCAGCGCCTTGGTCATCGCTACCAGAGCCGCCTTCGTCAGCGTGTAGGCTACGTGATCCGCGCCCGGACGCACGCCGCGCCAATCAGCAATGTTGACGATGTGCCCCCTTCGCGCGCGCCCAACGTGCTCGGCGAAGGCCTGGCTGAGGAAAAAGGGCGACTTGAGGTTGACGGCGAAATGCTTATCCCAGTTCTCCTCGGTTGTGTCGCTCCAATTCCCGGGCTCGAAGATGGCGGCGCTGTTACTGAGGCCATCAACGCGCCCGAAACGCTCGGCGCTGCGTTGGATGACAGCGGGCGCCTGGCGCGGCTGGCTGAGGTCCGCCTGGACCGCGAACGCCTCACCGCCAGCCTGCTCGATCTGGCTCACCACCGCCTGGGCCGGGCCAGCCGACGAGTTGTAGTGGATGGCGAGCCGCGCGCCCCTCTTGGCGAGGCCCAGCGCAAGCGCCCTACCAAGACGGACCGCGCCACCCGTCACGACGACTACTGATCCTTCGATGTCCACAGAAATCTACGCTCCCAAACGCATGTGGCTTCCCCGTGGCGCTAGCTCTGCCCGTAGACCGGGACGGCAGCCCCGTGGACAGCGCGGGCCGCATCGGAGGCCAGGAACATAATCACGTCCGCGATCTCCTCCGGCTTCACCCAGCGGCTGTGGTTGGCATCCGGCATCGACTTACGATTCCCCGGCGTGTCGATCGTCCCGGGTAGCACACAGTTGGCGTTCACGCCCTTGCGCCTCAGCTCGCCCGCCATCGTCTCGGTCAGCCGCACCACAGCGCTCTTGGACGCACTGTAGGCCGACGACCTGATGGCTCCCTTGAGAGCGGCGCGGGCGGCCACGCTGATGATGCGCCCGCTGCCTTGCTCCAGCATGTGCGGGATCACCGCCCGGCTGGCGATGAAGACCGTCCGCGCGTTCAGATCGAGCATGAAGTCCCACGTATCGAGCGGCGTCTCGTGCAGCAGCGTGCCAGCGCGGTACCCGCCGACTGTGTTGGCGAGCACATCGATCCGGCCGAAGCGATGGATCGCCTCCTGCACCGCTGCCTCGACAGCATCCGCATCGGTCATGTCGACCGACGTGGCCAGGAAGTGAGCGTCGCTTCCAGCCAGCTCTGGGAACAGGCGCGGGAGCCGGTCGGCGGCGCGGTCCACGAGAACCAACGTGGCCTCCGACGCCTGGAACGCTCGCGCCACGGCCTGGCCCAGGTTGCCCGCCGCGCCCGTCACCATCACCACACGTCCCGAGAAGTCAAACATCCGCAGCCTCCCCAATCGGGCACGGCACGCCGCGCCCCACCTACGCTAGATTCTTTCCGAAGTTCGGTATGTCTACAGGGGCCCCGCCTCGCGCCACCGACTGAGCCGACAGCGGTACGATCGAGCTCCACGTCACCGCGTCGTACACATCAACAGGAGGCCGGCTGCCCGTCTCAATCGCATCAAGGAAGTCCTTCAGGACGAAGAAGTCGCCACCGCCGTGTCCAGCATCCGCCGCCTGCGCTCCCCAATCCCTCCAGTAAGGATGCTCGTACTGGGCGCTGTAGTCCCAGAGTGGCTCCCACTGCGCATCGCCCTCGGGGCTTGAGCCCGGGCTCACGCCATCGATCCATATCAGATGGTCCTCCCGATCGTGATGGCGCCTGGCCGAGATGTAGGAGGCCTGCGTGCCCTGCAGCACATAGTGTGTCATATTGTGCGGCCGGGCGGAAGCCCAATCAACCCGCAGGACGATCACCGCACCCTTCTGAGTCCGAATAACCGTCGTTGCGGTGTCCCCCATCTTCCAGGACTCATCGCTCGCCGCTGGATGGTCTACGCCGAAGCGATCCCTCACATACAACGATGCCGCTCTGGGCCGCGACATCCAGGTGGCAGTTGACACGAGTCGATCACCACCAGGCCGGTTCACGCCCATCCATTGGGCGACCGGTCCCAGCGAGTGAGTCGGATAGCCGTTGCCGATGGACCGAGTACGCCACGTTCCGCGCCACGTCCACTGGTCATCCGCGCTGAACATCAGGTCCCGGCAGTCGTGGATGTAAGCTCCTTCGGCATACGTCAACTCGCCGAACACGCCCTGTTGGGCCATGTTCAGCACCATCATGTTGGGCCGCATGTAACAGTAGTTCTCGGCCATCATGTAGACGAGGCCCGTCTGCTCCACAGTCTCGACCAGTTGCCAGCACTCGTCCAGCGTGAACGCCGCGAAGACCTCGCTAACCACATGCTTCCCCGCCTGCAGAGCCTGCACCGCTTGCTGTGCGTGCAGGAACACCGGCGTGGCGATGAAGACCGCTGTGCAGTCCGACTTGTCCAGCATTTCGTCGTAGGAGACGAAGGTCTGAATGTCCGGGAAGCGAGCGCGCCACTCGGCCAGCACCTCCTCAGAGAGATCGCAGATTGCAGTAAGCGCCACTCGCTCCTCGAATGCCTCCAGCGCGCGATCGAAGGCGGCTCCACGGCGCCCGCCCACGACTGCCAGTTTGACCGGTTGACGACCCATCGTTGACAACACTCCTCTCGGTTCGAGTTCCTGCGGCGCCTGCCCAAGGCCGGCACGACGCGCGTGCGCGCCGGGCGTGTGCCGCGGTCAGTCCCTCTTGAAGTTCGGTATCTCCACGGGGGCGCCGTTACGCGCCACCGACTGCGCCGACAGCGGCACAATCGAGCTCCACGTCACAGCGTCGTAGACATCTATAGGGGGCCGGATGCCCGTCTCAATCGCATCAAGGAAGTCCTTCAGGACGAAGAAATCACCGCCGCCGTGCCCGGCCTGTTCGGCCACCGCCCCCAATTCTCTCCAGTATGGGTGCTCGTACTCATCGCTGTAGTCCCACAGGCTCTCCCACTCCGCATCGCCCCTGGGGCTTGAGCCTGGGCTCCTGCCCTCGATCCAGAGAAGGTGGTCCTCTCGCTCGTGATGGCGCCGGCCCGAGATGTAGGAGGCCTGGGTACCCTGCAGCACGTAGTGGACCATGTTGTGCGGCCGAGCGGACATCGCATCGAACCTCAGCACGATCAGCGCACCTTTCTCGGTCTGGATGATCGTCGTCGCGCTGTCGCCCATCTTCCAGGAATCGTCACTGGCCGCAGGATGCTCCGCGCCGAATCGGTCCCTGAAGTAGAGCGGCGCGGATCGGGCCTGTGACATCCAGGTCGCGGTTGTAAGAAGGCGGTCACCACCGGGCCGGTTGACACCCAACCACTGAGCAACTGGCCCAAGCGAGTGTGTCGGGTAGCCATTGCCGTTGAAGGTCTGGGGGTAGCGTCCTCGCCAGGTCCACTCACCGTCGGCCGTGAGCATCATACCACGGGCGTCGTGGACATAGGCGCCCTCCGCATACGTCAACTCGCCAAACATGCCCTGTTGGGCCATGTTCAGCACCATCATCATAGGCCGGCCATAGCAGTAATTCTCTGCCATCATATAGACAAGGCCTGTCTGCTCCACAGTCTCGACCAGTTGCCAGCACTCGTCCAGCGTGAAGGCCGCGAACACCTCGCTGATAACGTGGCGCCCGGTCTCAAGCGCCTGGACTGCCTGCTTCGTGTGAAGCGCGGGCGGCGTGGCGATGAGCACAGCCGTGCAGTCCGATCGGTCGAGCATCTGTTCGTAGGACACGAAGGTCGATATGTCTGGGAGGTGAGCCCGCCACATCGCCAGCACCTCATCATCTAGATCGCATATGGCGGTGAGTTCGACGCGCTCCCTGAGTGCTTCCAGCGCGCGCCCGAACGCCCCGCCGCGGCGACCCCCTACCACTGCCAGCTTGACCCGTTGAGCCACGAACCCGTCATACCTCCCAATGCGATTGATAGAAGCGGCGTCGACGATGTTACCTAGAGATCCCCGTATCGCCGACCGGCGTCGGCCAGGAGGTGGATCTTGTCGTGCGGCGTACAGTCGTTGAAGTAGTCTGTCGTTGCCAGGATGAAGTGCGCGCGCCCTTTCACGGTATCGAGCACTTCCTTCACTGCAGCCTCGATCAATTCATCCGGTCCCTCGCGCAAGAGCGTAACCTGATCGATGTTGCCCGAGAGTGTCGTGCCTTCGCCGAAGATATCCAGCGCATCGGCGAGTATCGTGTCGCCGTACGGCGGCGGGGTGAGAGACTCGTAGGCTCCCATGCCCAGGCTGGGGTAGAGGGACAACAGATTGCGGCCGTAGCCGCAGTTGTGGTACAGCGCGATCACGCCCTGGCGTTGGATGAACTCGATGAAGCGTTTCTCGTAGGGCCAGATGTTTTCTCGGAAGAACGCCGGGCTGACGAGCTTCGCGTTCGCAATGTTGCCGGCGTAGCTCAAGACATCCACGCCAGCGTCAATGACCTGCTGTATGTAGGCCATGTACCGTTGCAGGAAGTGCTCCATCATTCGCGCGTAGAAATCGTGGTTCAGCACCGCGTCCATCAGCAAGTCGTCCAGCTTGCGATAGTGGAAGGCCACGAGGTTGAATGCCCCCTGGATCCATGGCGCAGTCACACCCTCGTCACCCACAGCCTGTCTGGCGCGCACCACATCCGCCACGTCCGCGGGCCCGTGCTCTGGCTGATAGCGCGCCAGCAACTCAAAGTCCCGTTCGCTCTTGATAGGGTATTCGACAGTCGAGCCCTCGGCATCGTATTCGTACACCCAGCGCAGGGCATCAACGTAGCGCAACTCGCCCTCGGGCGTGCGAATGATCGTCGTCGTCGTCTCGTCCCGGCCTTCGGCCCGCGTGGATGTCTCGATGCGCCAGTCGGGCCCTGAAGGACCCAGCGCATCGTAGGGCGGCGTGCAGTTCCGATGAATCAAATCGAATCCGAAATGCGCGTAGACCTCGGGCGTCTTGTCCACCCAATCGACCTCGTGACTGCCGAAGAACTCCTTGACATAGTTGACGTGTATGAAGGGCGCCACGGGCACGCGGTCGACCGGCTGCTGGCGCAGGACGCGCAGCAGGCGCTCCCTGTTCGTAAACTCGCTCATTTCACCGCCCCTTGATTGTCGGAAAGCCGGACGTGAGTCACAGCGCTAGGACCTGCCGTGAGTCCGGTAGTACTTGATGCCCTCGGCCATCGTGGCAATGTTCTCCCAGGGCGTACCCGGTGCGATCGAGCTCGACGCACCGAGGAAGAGCCCGACCTGCGGTCCGTTCTCCACCAGCCACTCCATCTCCCTTTTCACATCGTCTGGCGTGCCAAAGGGCAGCGTGCGCGTCACCGAGACACCCCCGACGATAATCAGCCCCTCGCCTTCCCGCGTCTTCATCCGGCAGATCTTCTCATAGTCCATCCCATCCTCGTACTGGAAGCCCTGGAAGCCGGCGAGACCCACCTCCAACAGGCGCGGCACCATCTCCATCAGGTTCCCATCGCAGTGCCAGATCATGCGCACGCCCGCATCGAGGACTGGTTCGAGAGACCGAGCGAAGTGGGGAAACCACAGGCGATCCAACGACTGCGGATCGACGAGCGTTCCCCGAGAATCGGCCATATCGTGGTCCAGGCGATGCAGCGGCGGTAAGTCGGCTTCGATGTAGGCCCTCGCGGCCGCGCGGTTGTTGAGATACGCCAGGTCGGCCTGCAGGGAGAAGTGCTTCTCTACAACTTCAGGATACAGCCCGTAGGCCACGAAGTAGGGGACGTAGCCATAGAGGGTGTAGGCAAGTCCCGGGAAGTGGATGAAGGCGTGGCCCGTCTTGAGAAAGGTCGGGCCGATCTCCTCCTGGATCGCCATCTCAGACTCGATGATCTCTTGGGTCCGCGCTTCTTCGTCGAAGGCTTCGATCTCCCGCTCGATGCTTGGGAAGACAAAGCGCTCCATGTGGTCGACGACGGCCTCCGCCGAATCGATCACGATGCCGTCCAGAACGATCTTCTCGGCTCCTGTCGTCGCGCCTAGCTCGGTATCCTCATAGCCCCGATCACCCAGGGTAAGCGGATTCTCCGGAATGTACTGGTCTATCAGGCAGACGCCCACAGCTCGCTGACACGCCAGATAGACGCCGTGCGGGTCCTGTACGTAGTCGCCGGGCTGAGCCCCCGCCAGGCGCTCGATGTATGCGTGCTGCATAAGGTGCATCATCCAACTTGGCACACCGCTCGTGGGCTTCCGGTACACGGTGTCCAGGCCAAGCTGGGCGGACTCGGTCGTCACTGCATAAGCCATGGCCAGTCCCTCAATTCTCGCCTGCTAGACCCGCGCGCAGTCTATCCCGAGCAGGGCTGCGATCTTCTCCACGGTACCGGCCCAGCGGCCGTAAGCGAACGCCTGGTGATGCGAGGCGCCCTCCATACTGAAGCGGGTCAGGAAGGCCGAAAGGTCCCCATCGGGCCGGAACTTGTAGTGGGGACGGGCCAAGTCGGGAATGTAGGGGAAATCGACGACCTCGCCCTCGCAGACGACAAACTTGAGCTTGCCATCGGCCGACGTCGACAGGCTAACGAGCGTCGCCTCGCCCGGCTCCAAGCTGAAGGCCAGCAGGAGTGGCTCCACGCGCATCGGCACCAGGCCGAGTGCGCTCTTCAGAAGATGAACCGGCTCGTCCCGGCGGGCCATCTTCCAGTTTCCTTCGCCCATGTGCATCATGAGCGCCGAGTTCCCGGCGAAATCCATCGTGAACATCTCGGTGAAGTTGGCGGCGCCAACCATCTCGACCATCATCGCCACAGCCGCCGCGCTGGTCACGTCGCCCTCTCCCCCGAAACCGTACCCCTCGGCCAGAAGTTTGGAGGATGCCAGGAAGGGCAGCGTGTCGAGTTGACCTTCCTCACTCGCCGCCAGGAAGTGAGCCGCGAAGCCGTGCAGCCCCCGCTCGACCAGAATCTGGCGGAGCGCCCACTCCAGGCGAGAACTGGCCTCGTGCTGGTCCTCGGCGATGCCAGCCTCAAACTCGAACACGCGCCGATCCTCGGTCATCTGCGCGGCGATCTGATCCTGCGGGGCAGCGCTGGCCCGCGCGGCCACATCCTTCATGGCGACGTGGTGAACGCCGACGCCAACCTGGCTGAGAAACGCGGTCTCATCGATACCGAAGTCACCCATTCCCTCCATCGGATACCCAATCAGCCCGATGCGTGCGTGGCGCAAGAAGCCGACAGTGCGAGCGGCGTCGCACCAGGACTTGAC
This sequence comes from Chloroflexota bacterium, assembly GCA_030596915.1. Taxonomy (GTDB): domain Bacteria; phylum Chloroflexota; class Anaerolineae; order B4-G1; family B4-G1; genus JAUVSX01. The sequence continues at coordinate 9,037 of JAUVSX010000021.1, forward strand.
CTCGGCGAGCGTGTCCTCATCCTGATAGTGTCCGGTGACGATGCGGAACTCTCTGCCCGCCCGCAGGAGGACGTTGGCCAGGTCCTGCACGCCATGCATTCCGTGGTTCTCGGTCGTCTCCCACGAAGTCGTCTCCGCCGTTACGCTCGGTAGCCGCTGCGTGTTGTAGATCAAAACGGGCAGGGGGGTTCGGGCAAGTGCTGGCAGGGCGATGTGGCTCGGCGCGTAGGTGAGCAACACCACGATGATCAGATCCTTGCCCGCCGCCTCAAACCCCGCCACCGCCTCGTCCACCTGCTCTCGCGTGTTACACACGCCCGGAACGTCGACGTCCGCGAAGGGCGATAAGGTCTGGACCAACTGCTCCGCAAACCAGGTCTCCGAGGGCTTCAGCTCCGGAAGCTGATCATACAGCTCCAGCATCAGGCCCAGCAGACCCACCTTTGCCTTCTTGGTTTCGCTCATCATCAACTCCTCATCTAGTCGTTATCACCACGGGTGGCGGCGCCCGGCAAAAGGCGCAAGGTGGTCGCTGGCGATCTGTCGGTTCCCCCACCCGCCAGCGAAGTAACCACCGCCGCCCGCGCGGCGGACCCCGGCGGACCGAAGCAGGCCTAGCCGGCCTCCGAGCCGAGGTAGGCCTGCTCATCCGCGGCCGTCCAACCCGAGACAGCCATAACCTCCGCCGTGCGCCGGTGGGGATAGACGATGGCCTTGCCGTCAATCTCCTGAGCCTTCACCTGCTTCAGGAACTCGGCAGCGTGGTCGAGATCGCCGACGCGAGTGATGTGCGCCGCAGCGTCGATCTCACCCGCGGCCATCACATCGAGCGTTCGCGCGATGTCCCACGGCGATCCCCCGCTCGAGCCGGTGACGTTGATCTCCTTATAGTGGATGATCCGGCTATCGAGTGCCACGTCCGATTCCCCAGCCTTCAGCCCGCCAAACAGGTTCAGCACGCCGCCGCGCCCAACAAGGTGCTGAGCGCTCTCGATAGCGCGCTGCGAGCCAACGGCCACGATCACGTCGTCCGCTCCGTGGTAGTTCGTCAGCTCATTCACGGCCGCACCTACGTCCGTGTCCATCGGATTGATCGTGCAGAGTTCGACACCGGCGCTCTGCGCCCGCGGACCGAAGAGAGCCTGAACGAGGGTGAGACGCGACTCGATCAGGTCGCTGACGATGATCGCGCGCGGGTGGTAGCTCAGCGCGATGTCGACGTGCATCCTGCCCATCACGCCAGCGCCCACCACTACCGTCACGCCCCCCGGCTTCAGGCCCTTCAGCACACCCCGTGGCGAGAGAGCCGCCTCCTGAGTCAGGTGCAGGTGGTGGTCCTGGGCCGAGACGGCGCACGACAGCGGCTCAGCCAGAGAGGCGTGGGCGTGCGGCATCGCAGGATCCGGGAGGGGTAGAAGGCAGTCGGCCGCCAGAATCTCCTCCGAGATCAGAAGGTACTCCGCCAGGTTGCCGCCCAGCGTGTAGCCAACGGCGACCTTCTCCACACCCCTGGCATTGTCCCGGTATCGCTCACGATGATTGATCGGTGCGTGGTCAACGGCGGGCTGGACCACGTACCGCTCGCCGGGGGCGTACGTCCCCTTCAGGTCCTCGCCCACCTCGACGAGCGTGACCGCACCCTCATCCCCCAAGATGAGAGGGAACTGGGTGATGTCCCACCCGTAGAGGAACGGGTGGGCCGGCCCTTGCTCGACGAGTTTGATCAAAGACGTGCAGATTCCCGCCGCATCAACTCGGGCGAGCATCTGGCTGGGTCCCGGGCGCGGCGTTGGCACCCGGCGCAGGCGTAGGTGCTCGAAACCCGTTCCATCAAGGACGAGGGCTCGCATCTCGGCTGGCGCTTCAATAACCGTCTGGTTCTCTGCCATAGTTCTACCCCTCACGTCAACCGTGCATCGCAGACCTGCGCGCGATCTGCGATCACGTTGTGCGTCGCACGTCAACCGATACCTGTAGCCGCGGTTTCCATACCGCGCCACGCCGATTCAGACGCGCTTCCAAAGCGCGGCTACAACGGCCCGAAAAGCCTCGCTCACGGTGCCTGTGTGTCTATGCCCCCGCCGACCGTGCGCCCCACGTCGACCGATACCTGTAGCCGCGGTTTCCATACCGCGCTTCGCCGATACAGACGCGCTATGCAAAGCGCGGCTACAACGGCCCGAAAAGCCTCGCTCACGGTGCCTGTGTCTTATGCTCCCGCCGGCCGTGCGTTGCACTGACTGGCCTACGAGCCGGCCTCCGCGTCCGGCGTGGGCACGACCGCGTTCCACCCACTCTGAAAGCGGCCAAACGCGTTATCGTACGTACAACGGTTCTCGGGCGCCGGGGATACGTGTGTCTCGTGGCCCCGCCACGCCAGACCACCGGCGTCAGGATCGGCGAACACGCCGGCGCCCACACCAGCGAGTATGGCTGCCCCACGGCTGGCCGCCTCGGGCACGGCCGGGAGCGCGACTGGCGTGTTCGTGACATCGGCGACGATACTCGGCCAGACCGGGCTCTTGGCGGCCCCGCCGACCATCCTCATTTCATCGATCGCCAGCCCTGCGTCACGTATCTCCTCCAGCACCCAGCGCAGCTCAAAGGCGACTCCTTCCATAACAGCCCGTCCCACATCGCCCCGCGAGCTGGATAGCGAGAGACCCAGGAACCCACCTCGAGCCGTGCCGAGCATCGTGGCGTGGCCTCCCGCAAGCGGGTAGAAGAGCACGCCCCCTGCACCCGGTGACGACCCCGCCACGGCAGCGTTGATGGCGCCGTACACCTCGGTGCGGTCCACTCCCGCACCGCCTCCATCCCAGACCGTGTCGACGAGCCACTCCATAGATGTACCGATCCCACCGAGCGAACGTATTGCCCCCCAGCGGTCCCGGACCGCGTGGCAGCTCACCGCCAGCCCTGTGCGCAGGCCAACCTCGAGGCTCTCGGGCACCGCCAGGACGACCCAGGCCGTACCGGTCGAGAGCATCACCAGGCCCGGCTGTGTGGCGCCCACCGCGACCGCCGCGCAATACTGGTCGTGGGCGCCGTTGACGACCATGGTATCCCTCGGAATGCCGGTCTCCTCGCTGGCCGCCTCAGTGGGAGTCCCGATGACGTGCCCCGATGGCCGCATCGGTGACACCTGGTCGCGCGTGATTCCAGCGATGTCCAGGAGCCGATCGTCCCACTCGCCCGTCGCCACGTTGACCAACTGGGTGATGGTTGCGTCGGCGGGGTTCATGCAACCCCTGCCAGTCAGCCGTTCCCCGACGAAGTCGTTGACGAACAAGAATCGGTTCGTCCTGGCGAATGGTTCGGGCTGGTGTCGCCGGAACCAGGCAATGTGCTGCAATGGTAGCCCGCTGAACAGCGGCCAACCCGTGAGGCGGTGGACCCATTCCTCGCCTCGCTCCTCGAGAGCGCGCCGTGCCACCTCATCGCCACGCTGATCCATCCAGCTAATCGCGTTGTACGTGGGCTGGCCATCGACATCGACAGGTATTGTCGTCCCTGCTTGCGACGACTGGCTCAGCGCGATGATGCGGTCCGTTGGCGCGAGTTGCGCCGCCACCGCGCGCGACGTCTCGACCACGCCCCGCCAGAGCTCCTCCGGATCCTGCTCCACCCAGCCAGGGCGCGGCGTCAGCAGGCCGTAGCTGTAGCTCGCAGACGCGACGACGTGTCCCTCCAGATCGAAGGCAAGCGCCTTGGTCGCAGTCGTGCCGACGTCAAGCCCCAACAGGAGATCCATCAACGCATACCCGTGTTCATCGCTCCAGGGATGCAGCCTTCGGCCAGACCTCAGGGGTGAAGGGCCAGGCCAGCCGGTAGCAGACAGATCTCCAGCGCGCCTCGGCTGCCGGCTCGTACAGATGAGGGACGTACCCCAGCTTGAGGTACGTCTTGAGAGCGGGAAAGCGCCAGTCGTCTGTCTCAAGGTAGATGCACCGGTAGCCGGCCGAGAGCATCCGCCTCGTGGCAGCCGCCACCACGATCGTCCCCAGTCCCTTGCCGCTGTGCTCGGGCCTGGCCGCCAGCCAACCCATCTGGCCGCCGTAGGGATAGAGGGCGCTTGGCCAGTGGGCTGCCTGTGCGGTCGCCACGAGCTGACCGGTGGGCCGATGCTCAATGACGAAGAACCCATCTGGCAGCACGCGAAGGAGGTCCTTCTCGACCATCTCCTCGGTGAAGAAGCCAAAGGTCGCCGATGCCATCAGCTCGAGGTAGCCCGGCAGATCCTCGGGCTGATAGATTCGCAGCTCGTAATCTGGAGACAAATCGGGTGCCGCGGGCAAGTCAACCTGATTGTCTGGCCAGACCAGGTGAAGTTGGCGCGTGGGCCACTTGCCGGCCTCAGGGGCCGCCGCCGCGCGGTCGACGGCCCCCCCAGCTGCCGCAACCAGTCGTGCGGCATTGTTGTAGAAGACATCCTCAAGATCGGAAGCGCTCAACCTGGTCGCCTCGGCAGCGCGGCGGAAGGCGAGCAATTCCTCATAGAGGAAGAAAGAAAGCTGCTCGCCCTCCTCCTCCGACACCTCGCGCATATGGGGATCCACACTGACGTCGCCATAAAGGCCCGGCGGGACGAGGTTCAGGTAGAAGCCGTCCTCGCAGATGCGTCGCATACGCATGCGCAGAATCGGCAGGTCAGTGCCAAAGATGAGTCGCTTGGGGCCAAACACCCCCAGGAAGCGCTCGAACACCTCCACGTTTGTGTTGGCGCTGAAGTCAAACATCATACGCTCGGACTCTCGGAGCACCTCCAAGGCGTCACCAAGATCGGGCAGGCAGTACGCCCGGCCGATATGGGGGTAGATCAGCCGTATGTTCGGGTAGCGGCGCTCGATCTCCAGCATCTGCTCCAGGTTGACCGGATCCCCAATGCGCGCCGGGCGCGGGATATGAAGCACCACAATCCAGCCGTGCGCGTCGACCACCTCAAGCTGGTGGTGCGGCAGGAAGTCGAAGATGGTGATGTCGGCCACGTCGATGTGCGCTGGCGCGAAGTTGAGGTAGGGCTTCAACCCAAGGAAGCCACCGGTGATGACCTGTTGCTCCAGCTCTTCCGCGGACCATTCAGGCGAGGTGACAATCAGGCTGGGCAAGCGGTGCGACAGGGCCGCCCCGGCAGTATAGCCGTTGACCATAGCCAGATCAATATTACGCTCCGGCATACCAAACACCACGGGCGTGACCTTCTGCTGCGGGAGCAGCAGCTTGTACGTCTCCAGCAGATCCCCGATGGAGTTGTCCTCGGCCACCAATCTCGGCCACTTGGCGCTGCGGCTGACACCGCTCTTCTGATCGACCATGTGTCTCAGCCACAGGTGGGTATGTGCGTCGATCAGCCTGTCGGGCAGCCAGTCCGCCAGGTGTCGCTCGTAGAATGCCCTATCAACATCTTTGACATCAATCAGCATAGCGTCGTGTCTCCCTTAGTCGTGAGACCAGTCCTCCGCCTTCTGGAGCAGATAGCGCGCCTGCTCCTCCGTCTCGCAGTGTGTTGAGATGAAGAGACCGCGAGCCGACAGGAGCTCGAGCGCCGTCTCGACCTCCTCCGGCGGAATCGTGATGTGCAGGTTCTTGCCGAGCGCCTGGACCAGGCGCAACGTCTCGATGTAGTGAAGCGGGCTGGGCTTGCCCGCGCCCGGAAGGATCTGCAACGCATCGAGGCGCGGCAGGTCGCACAGCGCCGA
>JAUVSX010000381.1 GCA_030596915.1 Chloroflexota bacterium
CAGGGCGCCACCGATGTTGATCGAAGGCTGCTTCAGGAGGCGTGCCACGCCCTGGGCGTCCCTGCTGACTTCGGTTCGAGTGAGGCGGCCGCGGCGACAGCGCAGGCGCTCACCACCGAGTGTGGGCTACAGGCCAGCATCTTCATCTTCGACAGGATGCGCGACTGCGTCGAGATGACGGGCAAGCGACTGATCGTGCTCCTGAGCTATTCCAGTCAGGATGTGATCGACGCCATCCGCGGGAAGCGCTGGTTCGACCAGTGCTTCATCGACTACCTGACGGCGAACGGTTTCCCATTCGTCGACACGCTCGAGAAGCACGTGGCCGACTTCGATTCCTTCCGCTGCTCGCCCGAGGAGTACGTCGAGCGATACTACATTGGGCACTACAATCCCTCCGGGAATCACTTCTTTGCTCATGCCGTGAAGGGCGAGGTCGTCGAGTGGCTCGATCCGAAGTCGCCCGCGTACCGTGAGGGAGGGCCGTTGGTGCTGCGCCTGGCGGCCGCCCTGGCCTGAAGCCCGCACTTGATGCAGTTTCCTTGAGCGCCGCCGCACGGAGAGCGGCAGCCTGGCTCGTGGCGGAACGGCAGGGCTAGGCCGCGCCCGGGCTTCCCCACCGCGGCCCGTGCAGGAGCGAGCGGTCGCCCGCGGAAAGGGACCTGCCCCGCCCCGTCGGCTTCCCTGTGCCAGCCCCGCCAGAGAACCCAGCACCGAGCCGCCGGCCGGCGTCGTCAGCAAACGCCGCGCCTCCCTCATTTGCCTGAAGTGTGGCATAATCCCACGCAGTACTACGACACGCCGGAGGACGAGTTGATGGAAGGAAGACCTGCCTCTCTGTACGGCGAGCCATTGGCGGGCATACCGCAGCTCGCGATCGCCGCGGGCCTGGCCGCAGCCGGCACGCTACTCGCGCTCACCGCGGAATTCGGGTCCAACGACTACGAGGCGACCGTGGTCGGGCTCCTCGTTCTGGCGCTGGGTTTCCTTGGCTCGATCCTGGCGAGTGCCTACCCCGCCATCTCGAAATGGCTCCTCATAGCCGGGACGCAGGCGATAGTCCTGTTGGCAGCGGTTTGGCTTCGCAATCCCATGGTCGTCGGACTGCTCGCACTGCCACCAACGCTCGCTGCCGTCGCTGGCAGTACCGCCGCGGCAGGCGCACTCGGAATGCTGGAGAGCGTCGTGCTCTTCCCGTTGCTCGGCCTGGTCGGGCTTGGCCAGAACCCCTTCAACCTATGTTTGGGGCTTGCGGCGATCTGGTGCACTCCCGTTCTCGTCTGGGGAGCGCGACGGCGCGTTGTCCAGCAGGAAGCCTGGCTTGGGCGGTACTATGAGACGACCTACAGGATGGTGCAGCAGGCTCGCGACCACGAGGCAGAGCTCAACCGCGTGCGAGAAGACGGGAAGAATGCATTGCGACAACTGAGCCTGGCCAATGAGCGGTTGGGTACGCTGCGCGCAGTGGCCGAGAAGGCGCGAAAGAGCAAAGCGGCGTTTGTTGCGAGTGTGAGCCACGAGTTCCGCACGCCTCTCAACATCATCATCGGCATGGTGAACCTGATGATCGAGGCCCCGGAGAGCTACGACGGTGAGTTTCCACCGCACGCGATGGAGCAGCTACGAACCGTCTACGAGAATTGCCAGCATCTGACTGCGCTGATCGACGACGTACTGGACCTGAGCCGCGTCGAGGCTGGGCGAATGACTCTTCACAGGGAGGCGGTGGATCTCAATGAAGTGGTGCGAGCCTCGGTTAAGGCCGTTCGGCCTCTGATTGACGGAAAGGGTCTGAGCCTGGTCATCTCTTCCGCCGACGGGCTGCCTGACGTGATGTGCGACCGCACTCGTGTCCGCCAGATAGTTCTCAACTTGTTGAGCAATGCGGCGAGGCTCACCGACAGGGGCGGCATCGAGGTGCGCGTGGAGCAACGGGACCATCACGTGGGGCTTGCCGTCAGTGACACTGGCCCTGGAATCGCGCCCGAGGACGCTGAACAGATCTTCGAGCCTTTCCAACAGGGGACCGGCGCCACGTGGCGAGACAGGGGCGGTAGTGGATTAGGTCTGAGCCTCAGCCGCACCTTCGCGCATCTCCACGGCGGCCGTATGTGGTTTGAGAGCGAATTGGGCCAGGGCACCACCTTCTACATCGAGCTCCCCATGGGCGAGCCACCCGATCACCACAGCCGGCCCGACCGCGGGATCAAGCGGGACTGGGTCTGGCTGGAGCGCAGCTTCTGCACGGGTGCTGCCGATAAGGCGCGAGGCACCGTCGGGCCGCGCGTCCTTGTATGTGACGAGCAAGGCAGCCTGGCGACCGATCTGGCGCGCCATACTGACACAGTGCAGATCGTTCCGGTGGATGATCTTTCCGGCGTTGCGGAAGAGCTCCGTCGCTGTCCTGCCCACGCTGTGATTCTCAACGCGAGCTCCGCAGACGGCATCCTCCCGATGGTCCAAGCAGCCAGAGAACGGGCGCCGGACACGCCAATCGTGGGATGCTGCTGCCCGCCTCGTTCAGCGCACGCCCGAGAGGCCGGCGCCCTGGATTATCTGACCAAGCCCGTCCTTCGCGAGGACCTTGCCCGAGCGATGCAGGCGGCGGGAATGCCTGTGAGGCGGCTTCTGATAGTGGACGACAAAGCCGCCGCGCGAGACCTCCTCGCGTCCTACGTGCGTGCTCAGGACGACGGAGTGGAGATACTCGAGGCTAGCGGAAGCACCGAAGCCCTGAGCATACTTCGTGAGAAGCAGCCTGACCTGGTGCTGGTCGATATCATCATGCCCGAATCGGACGGCTGGGAGCTGCTGGCCACCAAGGCGGCCGACGAGTCCATCCGGGCCATTCCGGCGATCGTGATCTCGGCGCAAGACGCGAGGGATGCTCAATCCAGAACACCAGTCTTGGTAGCAGCGATGGGTCAGGGGCTCTCCGTCAGCAAGCTTCTGGCGTGCTCGGAGCAGCTTTCGCGGATGCTCCTTGAGACTGGTTGAGCACCTGGTCGAGAGCGTCGATGAGCTGCCGGCGCCAGACCGGCTTGGGCAGGTAGAGGTCCGCCCCAAGACGAAGCGCCAACTGCTCATCTGTCGTGACTGAGCAGAGTATCACCGGGATGGAGCGTGCGAGGCTGTCCTGGCGCAGTTCGAGGAGCAAAGCCCACCCATCGACGTCGGGCAGCAGCACGTCCAACAGGACAACCTGGGGGTGGCAAGATGCAATCGCCTCCAGGGCCCGCCGACCCTCCCGCACGTGCGTAATCTGATAGCGCGTGCCCTTGCAGTAGCTCTGGAACAGCGAGGCCAGGCCGGGGTTGTCATCGATGGACAGCACGACAATCCTCTCATCACCAAGCGGCTCACACGGCAACTGCAGGACGACGGACACGCAGTTCTCCTCCCGGCCGCGCAACAGCGTACCACCGCACGCGGCGAGCAACTCCTGCGCAAGATCGAGGGCCGGGACGCTTGCCTGAGAGATGGGACGCGCGGAGACCGTGATCTCCATCCGATCATCGACGCGTTCGGTGCGCCACACAAGCTCTCCTCCCGGCGGCAGGGCGTCGATCATTTCGTGCGTTAGGCTCAGAAGGATGTGTTGGAGTGCCGATGGATGGCATAGAACGGCAGGCTCTGGCGGCGCGGCGTTGGCCGAAATGGTGATGTCGCGCCCGACAACCAGAGCACGGGCGATGCGGAGCGTACGCGGAATCGCAACGGCCAGATTGGTCCTGGCCTCGCCCTCTCCCCGATCGAGCACGGCGAGCTCCTCCTGCACCTGAGCCCGCCACCCGTCGCGCGGCGGCGTGCCGCCGTCTCGTGCCGCACCGGCCACTGGCGACCCGAGAGGAGGACGCTGTCCCCTCGAACGGTCCCACACGAGGCGAGTCAGCACGTGGATCGCCTCGCGCTGCAGCCGGGTCAAGTGGCGGATGCTGAGGCTAAGCCGCTCCGCCGTCTCCTCCAGTGTCAGCTTGAGCACGTAGCGCGAATGGAGGATGCTATGGGCTCGCTGAGCCTCAGCCAGCGCCGGCGTGTCGGGTGCCGGCCGCAGTGCTTCGATGGTCTGGATGATCGCCGAC
>JAUVSX010000020.1 GCA_030596915.1 Chloroflexota bacterium
CGGTCAGGTGACACGCTGCTTGCTCAGGCACTGGGGCCGTGGTGCACTCGCATGGCTGGTCCCTTCCTCGCGATAGACAGCCCTTGGACGGAGGCGCGCAGTGGCGGAACAGACTTTCGACGTAACGATCATCGGTGCAGGGCCAGGTGGCTATGTGGCCGCCATCCGCGCCGCTCAGCTTGGCCTCAAGGTGGCGCTGGTCGAGAAGGAACGGCTAGGTGGGGTATGTCTGAACTGGGGCTGTATCCCCACGAAAGCCCTCCTGCGTAATGCCGAAATCGTCGGCCTGCTCGGCCGCGGCAAGGAGTTCGGTTTCTCCCTCACCGGGTTCGAGGTGGACTTCGCCGCGGCGGTCGCTAGGAGCCGAAAGGTGTCGGGGCGCCTTGTCAAGGGCGTCGGCTCCTTGATGCGCAAGAACGGCGTCGAGGTCGTCCAGGGAGAGGGAACGCTGCGGTCTCCCAGCGCAGTCGACGTTGTGCTGACTGAGGGTGGGACGCGCACCCTGACGACGAAGAACGTGATCATTGCGACCGGCGGCAGCGCACGCACGATTCCAGGCATCACTCCCGACGGCGAGCGCGTGCTGACGTCCCGAGAGGCGATCGTGCTGGACGAGCTGCCCGCCTCCGTCGTCGTTGTCGGCGCCGGGCCGATTGGGATGGAGTTTGCTCACATCTGGCGGACCTATGGTGCAGAAGTCACGGTCGTTGAGATGCTGCCGCGCGTGCTCCCGCTGGAGGATGATGACGTCAGCAAAGAGGTGGAGCGCGCGTTCAAGCGGCGCAAGGTGAAGATGCTAACCTCTACCCGAGTGCAGGGGATAGAGACGACGGCGGACGGCGTCCGTGTGAGCACGGCGGGCGAGGAGGGCGAGGAGGTGCTGGAGGCCGAACGGGTGCTGATCGCCATCGGCGTGCGCCCCAATAGCTCCAACGTCGGCCTCGAGGGGATTGGCGTGCAGACGGACCGGGGCAATATCGTTGTGGATGCCAATCTGCGCACCAATGTGTCCGGCGTCTACGCGATCGGCGACGTGACTGGCAAGCTAGCGTTGGCGCACGTCGCCTCGGCCCAGGGCATCGTCGCGACCGAGACGATTGCTGGCGTCGAGACCAGGACATTGGACTACGAGGCCATGCCCCGCTGCGTCTACTGCCAGCCCCAGGTGGGCAGCTTCGGTATCACCGAGGCCGAGGCGGTCAAACGTGGGCACAAGGCGAAGGTCAGCAAGTTCCCGTTCCGCGCCGTCGGCAAAGCGCTCGGCTTGGGCGACTACGACGGCTTCGTCAAGATCGTGGCCGATGAGGTCAGTGGAGAGATTCTGGGAGCGCATCTGGTTGGGCCAGAGGTGACGGAGCTACTTCCCGAGTTGGTGCTCGCCCGCACGTGGGAGCTCACACCGGAGGAGATTGCGCGCAGCGTGCACGCCCATCCCACGCTGAGCGAGGCGCTGATGGAAGCGGCACACGGGGTGTTTGGGGAGCCCATACACATCTGATCGACTACCACGTCCATTCCGTCTTCTCGTGTGACTGTGAGTCGGAAGTTGAGGCCATATGTGAAGCGGCGATCGCCCAGGGGCTCAGCGAGATCGCTGTTTGTGACCACGCCGAGTTCACACCACTCGACGAATGCTGTGGGTACCTGCGGCCAGCTCCCTACCTCGCCGAGATTGCGCGCTGCCGGCGTAAGTACGGACAGGCGCTGACGGTGCGGGCGGGTGTGGAGGTCGGGGAACCCCACGAGCACCCAGAGGCGGTGGCGGCGCTCCTGGCGGCCCATGAGTTCGACGTCGTGTTGGGCTCGCTCCACTTCGTGAACGACCTACCCAGCTTCAGCAGGCGCTACTTCCGCGATCAGACGCTTGAGGAAGGCGTCGCCTCATACTTCAGTGCCCTCGCGGCCCTGGCGGTCGCGGGGGACTTCGACGTCCTGGCCCACTTCGACATCATCTGCCGGGCGGCCTACCGGGCATTCGGAGCGGTAATTGCAGACTATTCACCCTATGAGGGGCTCATGCGGCAGGTCCTGCGCATCCTGATCGAACGGGGCAAGGGGCTTGAGATCAACACGGCAATTGCCTATCGCCGTATGGGTGATCTCGCGTCCACCCTGCAGGTGTTGCGCTGGTACCGCGAGATGGGTGGGGATATCATCACCCTGGGTTCCGACGCGCACCACCCCCGCGATGTTGGGGCGGGCTGCGATGGTGCGCTGGATCTGGCGAGGTCCGCGGGCTTTGATCGGCTGGCGACCTATGAGGGCCGGCAGGTCCGCAGAGTGAGTATCTAGGTAATGGACAGAAACGGGCAGCAAGCACCCAATACCCCACAGCGGCGCCCCCCGTGGCTGCGGGTGCGCGCCCCCACCGGCGAGAACTACCGTTGGCTCAAGCACCTGATGCGGGCCAAGGAGCTGCACACGGTCTGCGAGGAGGCTCACTGCCCAAACATGGGCGAATGCTGGGGAAACCGCACCGCCACTTTCCTCATCCTCGGCGACACCTGCACGCGCAACTGTCGTTTCTGCAACGTCCACACCGGACGTCCCGCTGCGCTCGATCCTGAAGAGCCAAACAACGTCGCTCAGGCCGCGCGGGCGATGGGCCTCAAGCACGCTGTCGTTACGTCCGTCGACCGCGACGACCTGCCGGGTGGCGGCGCGTCCGTCTTCGCTGAGGTTATCCGCGCCATTCGTGCGCTCCAGCCCGGCTGCACCGTCGAAGTGCTGATCCCCGACTTCCGAGCCCAGATTGAGCCGCTCAAGGTGGTCATCGATGAGCGGCCTGATATTCTCGGCCACAACGTGGAGACGGTCCCGAGCCTGTTCCGCAAGGTACAGCCTCAGTGCCGCTACGATTGGTCGCTGGCCGTGCTGCGCAATGCGAAGGTATTGTGGCCGGAAGCGATCACGAAGAGCGGCATTATGGTCGGGTTGGGCGAGACCATGGACGAGGTGCTCGACGTTCTGCGGGACCTGCGCGAGCTGGACGTGGACATCGTCACCATCGGGCAGTACCTGGCGCCCTCGAGACAGCACGCGCCAATCGCCCGCTACTGCACGCCCGAGGAGTTCGAGATGCTGCGCGAGCGCGGCTATCAGATGGGCTTCCGCTGGGTGGAGAGTGGGCCGCTGGTGCGCAGCTCGTACCACGCCGACGCGCAGGCCCGGGAACTGTGCCCTGGCTAGGCCTCACGGGGGACGGAGCCAGCGTTCTCCTTGATCTTTGCGATTGCGAGGACGATGTCGTCCACATCATCCTTGGTACCCAGTAGCAGATTCTGCGCCAGCCACACGCCTTCCTCATCGCACGCCCTCTCGGTCACGGGGCAGTCGGGCAACTCGTAGCCCGCCTGGTTGCCAGAGACGGACCCGCGCAGGCCCACGACCCCGCGCTGGATCGCGCGGGTACGGTACAGAGGATAGTACCCCTTACTGCACGGGATGCCCTCCGCCTGTAGCGCTGCCAGAAAAGCAGCGCGGTTCAGCCCTCCAAAGGACACCGCATCGTACCGCAAGATGTAGAGATGGTAGGCGTGCTGAGTGACCCTGGGGTCCCGCCCCTGCGGCGTGATACCCGCGATCCCAGCGAGCCTTCCCGATAGACGGGCCGCGTTCGCCTCACGGCGACGGGCCAGGTCCTCCATCCGCGCTAACTGCGCTAGCAGAATCGCACCCTGCCACTCGGTCATGCGATAGTTGAAGCCCACGTGCTCGTGTTGGTACCACAGACCCTCCCGCACTCGCCCGCAGTTCCTGACGGACCAGACGCGATTAGCCAACTCATCGCTCTGGGTGAGAATGATGCCTCCCTCGCCCGCGTTGATGTTCTTCGACGACTGGAAACTGAAGCATCCCATATCGCCCATAGAACCAACCCTGCTGCCCTTCCACGATGCGGCATGTGCCTGGCACGCATCCTCGATCACCGAGAGACCGTGAGACTGGGCGATGGGTAGGATGCGGTCCATATCCGCCGGGCATCCGCCGATGTGAACGGGGATAATCGCCTTCGTGCGAGCCGTGATTGCTTCTTCTACCCTCGCGGGATCGATGTTGTAGCTATCGGGGTCGATATCCACGAAGACAGGCGCCGCACCCGCCATCAGGCAGGCCGAAGCCGTGGCGATGAAGGTGTAGGCGGGCACGATCACCTCGTCGCCCAGGCCCACGCCTGCCGCCCGCAGCGCTACTTCGAGCGCGGCGCTGCCGTTCGTCACGCAGAGCCCGTGCCGGGCGTGGTGCGAGCGCGCGAACGCCCTCTCGAACTGAGCCACTTTGGATCGCTCCGGGTCCAGCGCCCCCCACACGCCAGACCTGAGGACCTCGAGAAGCGCGTGCTCCTCCCGTTCGTCCCAGATGGGCCACGCAGCAAAGGGGCACGTACGAATGGGGCTGCCGCCGTTGATCGCGAGTTTTCTCATTTGCATAGCTATTCCGGGATGTCGGGGGATACGCACTCGAACGATGGATCCAAGGCGCCATCGAGTATGACCGCTCTGGATTCAGTCGATTGGTCCCTCAGCGGTGAGAGATCGAGGGTCTCCGGGGCACTGAAGCACCCGTGCAACCGCTCGATGCTCTCGAATTCGATGACGATGACCCTTCCGTGATTCCAGCCGCTCGCCACCGGTGTCACCTGGCCGCCCCTGACCAGTCACTGGCCGCCGTGCTTGCTGACGATCTCAAGGACGCGCTCCACGTATTCCCAGTACCGCTCGGGGTCGGTTACCTTGACCACGATCAGCAGATAGACTGGGGCATGGCCTGCATCTTGAGGTTTGCGCCCCACCGCGGCTCCAGGGCTGGCAGCTCTGGCTCGCAGCGAACTGACCGCCGCCGCCACCCGCCGGCTGCGCAAGTGACGGGCTAGAGCGACCTCAATCTGCGCGGGTAGGTCGTCAGGGTCTCGAGACCATCCTCGGTCACGACGACGTCGTCCTCGATACGAACGCCGCCTCTCCCGGGCAGGTAGATGCCCGGCTCGATCGTGAATGTCATCCCTGGCCTCAGAGGCTCCTGGTTGCTAGCCACAATGTACGGCGGCTCGTGGGTTTCGAGCCCCAGCCCGTGCCCAGTACGGTGGGTGAAGTACTCACCGTAGCCAGCTTCCTCGATCACGGCCCGCGCCGTCCGATCCGCTACGCCAGCCGGCGTACCCGGCCTGATTGCCGCCCGCGCTGCCGCGTTGGCCATCAGAACAACTTCAAAAGGCCAAGCCATTTCCGGATTCAGTTCGCCAATGACGAAGGTGCGCGTGATGTCAGCCGCGTAGCCGCCCACCGTGGCGCCGCAGTCGACGACGATAGTCTCGCCCATCTGGATCGGGCGCTCACTGGGAGTGGCGTGAGGCAGAGCAGCGTTGGGGCCGGCCACTACGATCGGCGGGAAGGCGACCCCCTCACCGCCGGCTTGAAGCAGTTCAATCGTGAGCAGCGTTGCCACCTGCTGTTCTGTCATCCCTTCCTGCACGCGATGCATCGCGGATGCCAGCGCGCCCTCTGTGATGCCGACGGCCCGTCGCATCAATCCGATCTCGTCCTGATCCTTCCGCATGCGCAGATGGAACAGGACCTCCTCGGCCGGCACAAGCTGACAATCAGGGGCATAGCGCTCCAGTAGCCGCGCCTCGAGCAGACGCATCCGCAGCGCCTCCACACCGAGGAAGCAGTCCGCCAATTCCAGCGCGGCGCAGGCACCCTGGATGGCCCCTCTGTGCCCTTCCTGATCCGTGTAAGGGAATACGGCCATCTCGCAGGCGGCTGCTTCCACGCGACCCGCCTCCAATGCGGGCAGCACGATAGCTGGCACACCTTGCGCGGGAAACAAGGCCAGAATTGGGCGCTCGCTGAGGTGGAACGAGAGACCACTAAGGTATTGGAGGTTTGGGCCGGGCATCAGGACGATGGCGTCCAATCCATTGCCGCTGGCCTGGCTCATCAGTTCTTCGATTCGCGACATCTGCCCTCCTCATAATGGCCGGAGCTTGCCCTTCCATCCACGGACCTGGTTCTACGGCCTACGGCAAGTCTCATAGTCTGCGCCGATGATGAGACGGTACTGGACCGGTGAGTCGGGGTCTGGCGCTGAGATGATGTTCTCCGGTGCAACCTGGAACATCTCTTGGAGATAGGGGATCGCGCTCCCCTTGCTCGTGCTTGTGAAATCGACCAACTGCGTGCGGGCGTAGTCGCGCCGGTCAGGTTCGCCGATGATCGCGACGTAGCCCTGGCGGAGGAGTCGGTCCGCCGCTAGCTGATCCCAGTCAGCATTGGGCGTTGCGTTCCAGACCTCGACCGTCTGCCCTGCTCGCCAGATGCGCCCTTCGGGGATGGGCGCCAGAGCGTCTGCCACAACCGGGCCAATCCTATCCCAGTCTGGCAGGTAGACCGCTCCCCCGTAGGGTGTTCTCCAGGGGATTACGTGCTCGTCTCCGATGTTGCGGAAGCGCACGTTGTTCTCCTCAAGCCGAAACGCAACATCAGCCAGCTTGAGGACGTCGGCCAGTTGAACGTCGGTAACGACCATCTGATTCAGTCGCTGCCAGAGCTCCGGGATGTGAGGCAGGAGGTCCGTCTTGCGCGCCTTGTGCCAAATAGCGTACAGGACCTGCTGTTGGCGCTCTTCACGATCGAAGACGCTGGTTGTCTTCCGGGAGCGAGCGTACCAGAGGGCCGTATCACCATCCATGTGATGGTAGCCTGGCTCCATCACCTTGATCGGGTATCGCCCGCTCGCGTCCTTCTCAGGCCAGTAGTCTTGCAGCCGGCAGTGGACCGGGACGTCCACGCCTCCCAGAGCGTTGACGATGCCGATGAAGCCATCGAAATCCGTGCGCACGTAGACGTGCACCGGAATGCCGAGGTTGTAGAGCAGCGTCTGGCGAACCAGCGCCGGTCCGCCCCCGGGGTACTCGTGTATCTCGCCATACATGTCGGCGAAATTGATACGACTCATCCAGAAGCCCGGGATGTACAGGTAGAGATCGCGAGGAATGGAAAGGACCGTGACAGCCGGCACCGAGGGCTGAATGGAGATGACCTGCACGACATCGGTGTGCCAGTCGTCCCAGCTCGGGCGCCGATCGCTGCCCAGGATGACGATGTTGATGGTGTCGGGCGCCATCTCCGCCTGTGGAACGGCAGTGGGCACGGCTGTCGTATCGGCGCGCGGCAGTGGCACCGGGATCAGTTCCGGAGCCTCGAAGGCGAACGTCAGCGCGGTCGGTTGAGGGGTCGGCGTCTCGGGCTGGACAGGCGAGGGACTGGGGACCGGCGTGTTCGGCGGCTCAGCACTTGGCACGGGCATCGGCGCCGACGAGGAGGGCGTGACTTCGGGCGTTGGCGTCGCCGGCGCACCTGTCGGCTCAACAGCGGGCGTGGCAGGAGCCGCTGATAGCGAGGATGATGCACCCTCACCAGTCGGATCAACCAACGTGGGCGCAACTGGTGTTGCAGCCCCCTGTGTCCTCGGCGTGGGGGTAAGGGTCGGGAGCGCAAAGGCAGCGGCCGTCTGGCACGCTACCGAGGGCAACAGAGACGCGACCAAGACCAGAATCCCCAGGAACGGAACCCCACGCCCAGCCCTGCCATCTCCCACGTCCTTGATCTCCAAATGGCGTGCCTTGCCGCCCCTGGCTGCGCTGAGCGGCGCAGGCCCATATCCGGTCAGGGCAATCGCAAGGCGTTCCCCTCGGCTCCATTCTAATACCGTCAGAGGGTGCGCGCAACTCAGCGCACACGCCACCGGCTGCCGGGGGAGAGAGCGGCGCTTATTGACAAGTAGGCCTAGCGTGATACGCTTGTGCCAACACTGTTGACCGGCGAGAGCCGGTGGCTCGTTGTTGGAGGAGAAACACGATATGAGGCAACGAAGCGCGTCGCCTATCTGGTGGGTGGTGTTTGGTGTGTGCATTGTTGGGGTGCTTGGGTTGGGTCTGTGGCTGATGCCACGACTGCTCGCGGCCACCACCTATGTACCGCCGACGCAGACGCCGGTTCCGCCCACCGCGGTGCCCACGTCCGCGCCCCCCACACCCCGTCCCACAAAGACTGCATCTCCGACACCCCCCCCGCCGCTGCCCACATCGTCGCTGGGTGTTGCCCCCGACTTCACCCTGCCGGACGGCGTGGGCGCCGTGATGACCCTGTCGGACCAGCTTGGCGAGGGCCCTGTCGTGCTCACCTTCTTCCAGAGGGTGGGCGGCTGACAGCCTGAACGGCAACTCGTGGAGTTGCGAGATAACCTCCCGGCCATCGAGGATGCTGGCGCCGAAGTCGTTGCGGTGGTCGTTGCGCCGCTCGGCGCCGTCGAGGGATTGTGCACAAGTGGGGGTATCACCTTCACGGTGCTGTCGGATGCTGACCATAAGGTCTCTCGGTTGTACGGTGTGTACGACCTGCTGGGCGACGGCCTCGCCACGCCCGCCGTGTTTATCATCGACACGGATGGGACCATACTGTGGAGTCAGATCGGTCAGCGCAACCGGGTGCTGGTTCCCGGCGCCACCATCCTGGAGCATCTGCCTTAGGGCTTCCGCGCGACGCCACGCGCCGTGCCTCGAGCCGGCGATCCCCTTGCGCAGATCGTTCGGTCGACTGCAGTCACCGCAATGCGGCTGCTACCTGCTGCCCGGGCGCCAGAGGCGCATCCCGCCCTCTCGAGTCGTGTTCTAGCGTGAAACAGGCGGATAGTCGTCAGAAGGAGTGTGTCTCCGGTGCCCAAGTATAGGCTGATCGTGAACCCGATCTCCGGGAGGGGAACGGGCGAACGCTCCATCCCCGAAGTGCAACGGTTGTTGACTGAATACGGCCTCGATTTCGACACGGTCTTGACAGAGCGCCCGTGGCACGCTGCCGAGTTGGCTCGAGAGGCGGTGGTGGATGGCTGCGAGATTGTCGTCGCGATGGGTGGTGACGGCGTCGCAAACGAGGTACTCAATGGTCTGATGGGGGCCCAGCAGGATGGACTGGGCTCAAGCGCGATGGGAATACTCTGTGCGGGTCGTGGCAACGACCTCGCCTACGGCGTGGGCATTCCTTCCCTGATAGAGGAAGGCTGCCGTGTGCTGGCACAGGGACACCGGAAGACCATTGATGTCGGCTACGTTGTCGGTGGCGACTATCCGGACGGGCGCTACTTCGGCAATGGTGTGGGGGTCGGCTTCGACGCCGTCGTCGGCCTCGAGGCCGTCAAAATGACCTGGCTGAGTGGCTTCCCTTCGTACATCGTCGCCGTGCTCAAGACAGTATTCCTGTATTACACGGCGCCGCTCGTCACGCTCGAGTGCGACGGAGAGACTTCCACACAGCGATTGCTGCTTGTCTCGGTGATGAATGGGCAGCGGATGGGCGGCGGGTTCTACATGGCCCCGGAGGGCAAGCCCGACGACGGCCTGTTTGATCTATGCGTCGGCCAGGCGGTGAGCCGCGCTGGCATCTTCGCCCTGATTCCCCACTTCATGCGGGGCACCCAGGCCACGCAGGAACCAGTCTGGACTCGGAGGGCGCGCAAGGTCAGCATCACTGCAATCGAGGGCTCGCTCCCAGCCCACGCCGATGGTGAGACCTTGTGCACGGCCGGGGAGCGACTGGAGCTCGAGCTGCTACCGGGACAGATAGAGATGATCTGCGCAGCGCCCCAGACCGGCGTATGACGCTTGCCTACCACGTAGTCACGACGACCATCAGATTCCTGACAGATGTCATCTGCCGGGTCGACGACGCCCAGTTGGAACGGGTGCCGAAATGCGGGCCCCTGATTCTTATCGGCAACCACGTCAACTTCATGGAGGCGCCCGTTCTCTTCACGCACCTGCAGCCGAGGCGGATGACAGGCTTCGCCAAGGCCGAGAACTGGGATAATCCGCTCACACGGACGCTGGCCAACCTGTGGCAGGGCATCCCCCTGCGGAGGGGCGAAGCCGATGTGTCCGCCTTCCGTCAGGCGCTCGCGGCGCTGGACGCCGGGTACGTTCTCGGTGTCACACCGGAAGGCACGCGCAGCGGGCACGGCCGTCTGCAGCGGGGTCGTCCCGGGGTCACACTGTTGGCGCTGCGGACTTGTGCCGCAGTACTCCCACTCGTTTGCTACGGCCACGAGATGGTCTGGAAGAATCTGGCTCGCCTTCGGCGCACCGACTTCCATATCGTGGTGGGCCAGCCGTTTCACCTGGTTCCCGACGGGCGCAAGGTGACGCGTCTGATTCGCCAGCACATGGTTGACGAGATCATGTACCAGATGGCTGCTCTGCTGCCCGCCCGGTACCGGGGTGCGTACGCCGACCTCTCGGCCGCCACCGAAACGTACCTGCGTTTCCCTGCTGGCGCCGTAAGCAACCTCAGCCTCGCCCAGGACTGATCGGGGCGCCCATGCCACCTCGAGCGCTCGTCACAGGAGCTACCGGCTGCGTTGGCGCCAACGTAGTGGCGGCCCTCCTGGCGCGGGGCTACGCTGTGCGGGCGTTGCGCCGGCCCAACTCCAGCCTCGAGGCCCTTGATTCTCTTGACCCGCAACTATGCACGGGGGACGTGTTGGACCCCGCATCGCTGGCGGCGGCAGCTCAGGGCTGTGAACTCGTATTCCACGTAGCTGCTGTTTCCGACTACTGGCGCGTGCCCGCGGAGCGCATCTACGAGGTCAATGTCGTGGGCACGCGCAACGTCGTGCGTGCGGCCCTGGAGCATGGCGTCGAGCGGCTCGTCTACACAAGCTCGATCGGCGCGCTGGGCCTACCTCCTCCGGGCCAGTTGCTCGACGAATCGGCCACCTTCAACCTCTCTCCCCGCCGCTTCGTCTATGGCCACTCGAAGCACCTGGGCGAGCAGGCAGTCCGGGAAGCCATTGCCGATGGCTTGGATGCGATCATCGTGAACCCCACGGGCGTTATGGGTGCCCGGGACGTGAACTTCATCGGGGGCAGCCTTCTGCGAGAGGTCAAGCGCGGACTCAGTTGGGTCACGTTCGCTGGCGGCTTGAACTGGGTGGACGCCGAAACGGTTGGCATAGGGCACGTCCTGGCGGCGGAGCTTGGGCGGACCGGTAGCCGCTACATCCTGGGTGGCGAGAATGTCAGCCATCGCCGCGCCATGGAGATCACCGCCGAGGTCGTGGCGGGCCGGAGACCCGTTGTGACCCTGCCGCGCGGACTCATGGGCATCGCCGCGATTCTGACCGATGGATTCAACGCTGTCTGGCCCGGTACACCGATCTTCAGCGGCGAGCAAGCGCGGATGAGCGCGGAATCCGTCTATGCCGACTGCGGGCGCGCGCGACTCGAGCTTGGGTTTCCTCTCACGGAGTTCAGGGTCGCCGTTCAGAGAGCCTACGCCTGGTACCAGGCACACGGCGCCATGTAAGCCACCTCAATCCCATCTCGCTCCCAGCCCCGAGCACGGCTGTCGCGGCCCAGCTATCCGGGTGAAGCTGCCGTGCAGGGTCTACCGCCAGATCGCAGCACGCCGTAGGGTGACAAGCTCGAATTGGTGGGCGCCAGCATCCACCATCCTTGACAAAGCGCCTGCTTTCCGGTATATTGCCCAATGTAGTTGATGCGTACGGCGCATATGCCCGGAAGGTCGGCCTGATTCGATGCAGCCCCGGCACCTGAAGCTCGCCAGTTTCCTCCTGGCGGTCACAATAGCCCTCACCGTTCCCTCTGCTGCCCTCGCGGAGACGGGGGACGATGTGGACACTGTCGCCCTGTCCCCCTACTGGAGCCAGGCGGTCAGACGATGGGAACCGATCATCGTTCGCTACGCCACGCAGTGGAAGATGGACCCCGACTTTGTGGCGGCGGTAGTATGGAAGGAATCGCTGGGGCGGCCCAATACTCAGAGCCCGGCCGGGGCTGTCGGGTTAATGGGGCTGATGCCCTTCCCGTGGCGCCCCAGCCCTGAGGAGCTTGAGGATCCGTGGACCAATGTCTTCTGGGGTTCGCGGGCGCTTGCCCAGACCATCGGTGACGGCAAAGGCGACCTATACTACTCGCTGGCCGCCTACAATGGCTCGTGGAAGAAGGCCGGTCAGGACAACACACGCCGCTACGCGGCGAATGTGCTGGATTCGTACACGCGTGCTGTAGCCGTGCACCACGGGCTACCTCCGGACGGTGACTGGATCGCGATCCTCACCGTAGAAGGAATGGTCGGCCCTGGCACACTCACCGTCTTTGGTCCACAGCGAGCGCTGGCCCGCTGCACCGAACGCCCGTTCCAGGTTGGCATTCCTGCGGTACCAACCGGCGTACCTCCGCACGCTACCGTGATCACTTTCACCAACGGGCGAGACCATGAGTGCCAGGTGAACCTGTGGCTCGTTTCGGCGGATGGCAGCGCGCTCCTTCCGCCGGCGCCACCTGCCGTCGCTGCGCCCAACGCAGGGGATGGGGCAACAGCCCAGGGCATGCAGGGCCAGGGCCCAGAGTTACACCCCTGGTAATCTCACCTCCACGTTTCAACAGCTAATCGGCACGAGGAGGGCTGGATGCTAAAGTCGGGTCTTATCTGTGCGGCCGTCGGCTTCGTGCTGGCGATCATCGGCGCCGTCCTGTTTCCCCTTCTGTGCAATCCGTGCGCTGCCGTGTTTGTTGGCCTCGCGGCAGGCATTCTGGCGGGAGCGTTCGCCCACCCATTGAGCAACGCCGCCAGCGCTGGGGAGGGCGCGAAAGCCGGGGCCATCGCCACTGTCGGCAATTTGCTCGGGCAGATGGCAGGGACCGTGATCAACGTCGTTCTGGTCGGCCCCGAGAAGGCTGCCGAGATGGCCGCCGATATGGCCCGTCAACTCGGACTGCCCTACGGCGATCCAGCTATCTTCTCAGGTACCTACTACGTAGGATCCTTTGGCGGAGGGTGTCTGTGCGCGCTGTTTGGCGTCGCCTTGGGTGCTGGGCTGGGGGCGGTCGGCGGCCTCTTGTGGTATCAGATCAAACAACAGAGCCAGGAACTGGACGGTTCGCTTGATGGACCGTAACCGGACGGCAGACTATGGGGTTATGGGTGGTGTGCCCACTCGCCGCCGAAAATGCGGGCGCAGCAGTGCTTGTAGCAGGCGTGGTGGCAATTGGAATCGTGCGGTGTTGCGGGCGAACGTTTGCAGAGGAGGACTGGTGCGATGGCAGATGGCACGCTGACGATCCAATCGGTGCAGACGGCGCCGGAGCGATTGGAGTTCATACACTTCCAGTGGGAGGTCTACCGTGACGACCCAAACTGGGTGCCTCCCCTCATCTCGGAGCGAGTGGAGTTCCTCGACAAGGACCGGCACCCGTTCCACCAGCACTCAGAGGTGGAGCTTTTCATGGCCCGCCGGAACGGCAGGCCAGTGGGAACCATCGCCGCTATCCTGAACAACCAGCATAACGAGTTTCAGGACGAGCAGGTGGGCTTCTTCGGCCTCTTTGAGGTGTTGCGAGATCAGGAGGCGGCTGAAGCACTCCTCGACACCGCCTGTCAGTGGGCACGAGAGCGCAATTTGACCGCCATTCGCGGCCCCGCCAGCTACTCGACGAACGAGGAGGTCGGGCTGCTCGTAGATGGCTGGAATGGTCCCCCTGTCATCATGATGACGTACAACCCGCGCTACTACATGGATTTCATCGAGGGCGCTGGCTTCAGCAAGGCAATGGATCTTCTTGCGTTCATCGTTGATCTGACCGCGTTTGGCCCCCACGGCGAGAACCTCCCCCCGAAGCTACTGCGTGTCGCCAAGAAGATCCAGGAGCGCGGGGGCTTCACCGTGCGCCAGATCGACATGCGCCACTTCGATGAGGATGTCGAGCGCTTCAAGACGGTCTACAACTCGGCTTGGTCGAAGAACTGGGGTTTCGTGCCGCTGAATGACACCGAGATAGACCATATTGCCGTCGGACTGAAGCAAATGATTGATCCCAGCATCACCGTCTTCGCTGAAAAAGATGGTCAGCCGATCGGTGCGATGCTCCCACTTCCCGATATCAGCCAAGCGCTCATCCGGGCCTATCCCCGTCCTGGCGTGCCGGAGTGGTGGACGATGGCGAAGCTTGTCTGGCACTGGAAGATCCGCGGCTGCGTCGATACCATGCGGGGCTACGCCGGCGGCGTGCTGGAGGAGCACAGAGGGCGGGGCGTTGAGGCCGTGCTCATGGTCGAGATGGCCAAGCACGCAATCCCTCGCTACCGGCGGGCCGAGGTATCGTGGGTGCTCGAGAACAACATCATGATGTGTCGTGCTGCCACGATGCTAGGTGGGAAAGTTTACCGCACCTACCGGGTATACGAGAAGGCTCTGTAGCGGGAAAGGAAGCGCCAATGCCCGCCATCCCAGCGTTTGTGCTCAAGAAGCTATATGTGAGAGGATCATTGCAGTACGAGGGAGATGGCTTCGCCCTCCAGCTCAACAACATCATCGCGCCTGGGACGATCACCGGCGTCGCGAACATCGGTCTGGATGGTCAGGCCGTCGATCTGGCCCAGGTGACCGTCACACCGTCTGGCGGCGATGCACGCCCGGCTAGCGAGATTACTGCCCAGGCCCCTCTGCAATTCCCCGTCGGTGAGAGCATCAAGCTCACCATCGGCGGCATTGCGCCCGAAGCGGGTCCACACGAGGTTGTCCTCCGCGTCGTGGTCAAGGATATCGGGCCGCTCGACATCCCAATCTCCGATACGCTCCAGTAGGCTCGATAAGCGAGCGGGCGCCTTCTGGCGCATCTGCGGAGCAACGGCCGGTGTCCAGCAGAGCCGTTACGCCGCGGCCCTAGAGGCTTTCACCACGTTCTACGGACGGGGGCCTGTCGATGTCTTCCGTGCTCCGGGTCGGGTCAACCTGATCGGCGAACATACCGACTACAACCACGGGTACGTCCTACCCCTTGCGCTC
>JAUVSX010000012.1 GCA_030596915.1 Chloroflexota bacterium
GCGATCTGGTGTAGCGGTAAGATTCCACCAATATCTGCGTCCTGCCTCTCACTGTCCCGTGGTATCTGAGCCCTAACCCGAGTCTGCCGTCGTCACGCAAGGGGGCACGGGGTGTGAGAGGCAGAGAGCGGATCGAAGCTGCCTTTTCGACGGACGGGACCTCCGAGTTCGGGGCCGTTATCTGCTACGAGGGCATCTACGTCCGCGACCGCTGGGACGATCTGGCCCGGTGGCCCTGGTGGTATCGTCACGCGCCGGACCTGGATCGCCAGTTGGCGTGGCGGCGCGATGTGATCGCCCGCCTGGGTCAGGACTGGATGGCGCTGCCCGCCTTTCCAGCGCGCGCCGAACGCGCGCGCATCCAGATTCAAGAGCGCGGCGACGGTGTCTACCGGGTCGACCGAGTTTCGGGCCGGGCCCGGAGGCTCCGGCGCGAGGCCGTCGGTGGGTGGTCTGAGCCGTACGCTCGGTCCTCGGGGCGAGGTGACTGCCTCCTACCGCGCTCTCCTGAGCAGGTGGAGCGCCAGATTCCCGCCGCTCTCGCCTTCGATCCACGCCAGATCACTGAGACAGGGCGCGATGAGCTTGCCCTGGCGCTCCTCCGGGAGTTCGGGCAGGACCTGTTTCCCATCTGTCACGTCTCCGCACCGTTGTGGTCCACGTACGGCCTGTGGGGCTTCGAGGGAATGATGGAGATGGTTGCCACGGAGCCGGACCTGGTCGAGTACGCGTGCGAGCGCCTTCTCGCGCACGCAATCAACGGCGTCCGTTCGGCGGCCGTGCTCGGGGCAGCCGGTATCTGGATCGAGGACTGCATGACCGACATGGTTAGCCCCGCCGCCTTCGCCCGGCTCAACCTGCCATTCCTGCGTGGCCTGACTGGCGAGATCCGCAGGGCGGGGCTCAGGAGCATCTACTACTTCTGCGGCGACCCTACCGGAAGGTGGGATCTCCTGCTCACTACAGGCGCCGATGCGCTGTCGCTCGAGGAGAGCAAGAAGGGTTTCCGCATCGACGTTGGCGACGTTGTGGATCGAGTCCAAGGCCGTTGCACCGTGCTGGGCAACCTCGACGCGGTCCACCTGCTCGAGCACGGGAGTGAGGACGAGCTGCGCCACGAGATCGCGCGCCAGCTCGGCGCCGGCAGGCGCAACGGGTCCCGATTCGTGATGAGCACGGGCAGCCCGGTCACGCCAGGGACGGACCCGGACCGCGTACGGCTCTATACCGACCTCGTTCACGAGTTGGGGGCAACACCGACGTAGAGCAGGCGCCGAGACGTCCTGCTTGGCCTCAAGGCACGGGCGTTGTGCGGCTGAGACCCAGGGGCTTCGTTCCGCGCCTCCTCGTCCTCCGCGCCGTTGCTCTGGCGCAGGGCAGGTTCCCATACGTGCCGTCCCAGCCCTGAGGATTTGGTTCCACAACGGATATGTGATACGATTCGAGCGATCTCGGACCTGTCGCAGCCGTCGTCGAGGCCATACGGGAGATTGAAGCGTACTTGCAGGTGCTGCCGCGAGGCGCGTTTGTCGCGGCAGCCCAGCGCTCTATGCTTGCGGCCTGGTGACCATGTCCTCGGTGGCTGCCACTCCGTCCTAGAGGCTTTCCGTGTAATTGCACCGTGGCCCCAGGAGGAATCGCTTGGCCATTGCCTACGTCGAGAAGCTGCGCCTCTTCAGTCGTGATGCACGACTGTTTCTGGTCTCTGTAGCCTGCATCGGACTGGCCTACTACGGCGGATCCGCCGTCCTGCAGAACCTCTACTTGCTGCGACTGGGCTACGGCCCGGAGTTCATCGGGCGGGTCTTCGCCGTTGGATCGCTAATGCCGGCCCTGTTCTCGCTGCCCGCTGGTGCGCTAAGCAGGAGGTGGGGCGTTCGCCGTGCGATGATCGTGGGCATGATCACAATGCCGCTCGGCGCGGTGCTGATCCCGTGTGCCGAGTTCGTGCCAGAGGCCTGGCGATCCGTGTGGATTCTGGCCGCGAGCGCGGTGTCGTGGATGGGAGGTCCGCTGTTCATCGTGAACGCGACGCCATTCCTGGCGGGCGCCACGGGGCCGCGGGAGCGCAGCTACGCCTTCTCGGTTTTCATGGCCGTGTTTCCCTTTGCCGGGTTCGTGGGCGGGTTGGTGTCGGGCAGGCTGCCGGGTCTGTTTGCGGCGATTCTAGGCACGTCCCTAGACTCGCCTGCGCCGTTTCGCTATCCGCTCTGGCTGGCTGCAGTGCTCTATGTCCCTGGCCTTCTCGCCCTCCTCGCTACGCGAGGCGAAGGGGCAGCGTCCGAACCCGCGAACAGCGGGGGGGCGGCCCGTGCCCCGCTTGGCTTCATCGTTGTGTTCGGGATGGTGGCGCTGTTGCGAATGACAGCAACTGGAGTAGTCCAGTCCTTCTTCAATGTCTACCTCGACTCTGAGCTGCACCTGGCGCCTGCAACCGTCGGCACGCTGATGGCGACCGGGCAACTCTCGGGCGGCATCGCGGCGCTCTGCGCCCCGATCCTGATGGCTCGTAGCGGGAAGCGGCGAACATACGTCACTAGCTCGTTGTGGAACGCCGTTAGCTATCTGCCTCTCGCCCTCATCCCGCACTGGGCGGCTGCCGGGACAGGATTCCTGGGAATCACGGCGATGGGTTCGATCGCCCAGCCAACAGCCAACGTGTTTGGGCAAGAGGCCGTCGAGCCCCGGTGGCGCACCGCTGTGTCTAGCGCCTCGGTGATGGCAATGGGGCTTGGATACTCGATCGCCGGCCTGGGTGGCGGTCAGGCGGTGGCGGCGGTCGGCTACCGCACCGTCTTTCTGATCGCCGGCGTCCTGCCGGCTGCAGGCGCCCTTTTGTTCTGGGCTTACTTTCGTGCGCCGCGTATGGCGCCTGTTCATGGGCGTGCCCCGGACCTGGCTGAATAGGGTGGCCCGGGGCACGCATCGGTCTCAATTGCATCGTTGACGCGTCGCAGACAGCCCGGCAGGCTGTCCTAGCCACGGTTTCCGGAGGTGTCTGATGCCGTGTGAGGACTTGAGGCGCGAGATGCGTGATGCGTGTGACGGGGATCCGCGCGGAGAGGAGTGCGCCCGGCTGCGGCGTGAGCTACAGGACTGCGAACAGCGCGCGCGGATCAGCGCAGCGATCGCGGCGGTTTCGCGCAGTCTCGCCGCCAAGGCTGCGATGGAGTACGCGGACTGCCGGCGGGCTGGCGGAACGATGGAGGAGTGCCTCGGCATCTTCCGCGCGGCCCCTTTGCCCCGGCCCGGGTGCCCGGTGCTCCAGGATGAGCTAGACGTCCTTCCAGCAGCTCGACGGCGCGACGTGTTGCTGCTGCTACGCGAGGCCTTCGTCGCGCAGGTGAAGCAGGTCGACAGGATGATCGGGCGCGGGTAGGCTCACCGCAGTCCGC
Source organism: Chloroflexota bacterium (assembly GCA_030596915.1). GTDB lineage: Bacteria > Chloroflexota > Anaerolineae > B4-G1 > B4-G1 > JAUVSX01. Next base: position 3,396 of record JAUVSX010000012.1, read on the forward strand.
CGGCCATAGGCGAACGGCTTGCCTTGCCGTGCGGCGGGGGGCGCCGCGGTGAGGACGTGCTGGCGCGGCGCAGCACATTGTGGCGGCGGTGAAGTGGCGCGCGGTGTGCCTGTTGCACTATTGGGGGATCGGCCGACGGGGCGGGCCGGCGCCTACCTACGCAGCAGCTTCCCCAGGTCGGTTGGCCGGTACCGGGACCTGCCGATCGAGCAGTCTTTTGCCCCGCCCGGTCGGGGATGGTAGAATGCCGCACATCTAGCCCCTAGGAGGCACCAATGGACCCCTTCCGATTTCTCATCTGCGGTTGTGGAGGCGCGGGTCTGGCGGCGGCGCAGGTCGCGGTCGACGATGGGCGCGGCGTCATAGCCGGCTTGTTCGACCCTGTTGAGGGGCAGTTGGCCAAGGCGCAGTCCCGGTACCCTGATGCGGTAGTGGGTGCCGATTACGCAACCGTGCTCGATTCCGCGGGTGCGGATGCCGTGGTCGTCGCAGGCCCCGACTACCTACACGCGGAGCAGACGATTGCTGCGCTGGAGGCCGGATGCCACGCTCTCGTGGAGAAGCCCCTGGCGACCAGTACGGCCGATTGCCAGCGCGTCATCGGCGCCGCGGCACGGGCGGGCCGGATCGTCATGGTCGACCACACGATGCGTTATCTCTACCCCTGGGGGGAGACGGTCGCTGCTGCGAAGGCGGGCAAGGTGGGGGAGATCTTCTTCGTGCAAGGGGATTACATCCACGATATGTGGGACTGGTATCACCCGGATGGGGAACACCACACGCCGTGGCGCATTGACGCAGCACATCCACAGAACATCCTGCTGGGTGGTGGATGCCATCCCATCGACTTGATGCTGTGGACGGTGGGGGCACCCGTGGTCGAGGTCTTCTGCTACGCGAGCAAGATGAGCATCCCGGAGTTCCCGAGCGAGGACTGCTACGTCCTCTCGATGCGGTTTGAAAGCGGTGTTCTCGCGAAGTGCTTCGTCACGACCGGTTGTTCGGGCCACGGCATGGGCGGCGGGATGCTGGCGGTGTACGGCACCGAGGGCACACTGTGGGATGGCAAGCTCTATCGCCGTCACGAAGAGCCTGTTGCGCTTGAGGACACGTCGGGCGATGCAGCCGTGGCGGGACACGGCTGGGGTGGAGCGGTGCGGGATTACCTCGATGTGCTCGACGGGAAGATGGAGAACCCCATACCAGCCGAGGTGGGCGCGCGTGTCGTGGCCGTCTGCGAGGCGGGACTCGAGTCGATCCGCATCGGGCAGCCGCAGAAGCCGGTGTGGTTCTAGGGGAAGTCGGACTGGCAGTCCTCGGAAGGTGGGGCGCACGCACAATGTGCGTCGCGATTGGAGAGGGCGTGTCGATGACGAGCTGTGGCGAGGACTGCCAGTCCTTTGACCGACGGAAACGACGGCTGAAGCCATTACTACGAACCCCCGCACTCGGAGCTGGCCTCGACGTGCCACGCTGTGGCGGTCTTGCTGTGAAGCTGTGGACGACCCTACGTGGTGCCAGTGTGTTCCACCGCGCCCTTACGCCGCTGACGGAAGACGGCCGCTGCCGGGCGTGGCACGTGCCGGTTGCGTCTGCCTTGGCTGGCGAAGGGCGATCGCACACGTCGTCTGCTTGCGTGATGCCGGTGGCGGCGGTAGACTGCGCTGGCGGTAAGCGCCAGTTTCGCTTGCCTACGCAATGATCCCAACCTACCGCCTTCTGTCAAGGGACGACGTCATCAAGATTCACGCGAGTGCGCTTGCCGTACTCGAGGATACTGGGTGCCTCATTCACAGCTCCGTCCTGTTGAGCTTGTTAGCGGACAACGGAGCCTTTGTTGACGAAGGGCGGGGCCTGGCGAAGATACCAGCGGTGCTCGTCGAGCGCGTGCTGGGGTCCGCTCCCTCGACGTTCACGCTCTACGATCGCGAGGGCATGCGTGCTCTGGAGATGGGTGCCGGCAACGTGTACGGCGCCAGCGGGCACGGGGCGATCTACGTCGTCGATCTCGAGACAGAGCGGCGCCGCAGTGCGACGAAGAAGGACGCGGCCGGGTTCGCGCTGCTCTCCGACGCGCTTGAGAGCGTCGCGTTTGTAGCGCCGATCGTCTTTCCTCAGGACGTTCCAACGCGCGCCTCGAGCCTTCACGCACTAGAAACCATCTTCGCTAACACGCGGAAGCATGCCTTCTTCTGCGTCGACACCGCCGAGGTGACGCGGGCGTGCTTCGACCTCGCTCGGATAGTGAGCGGGTCGGATGATCTCGCGAAGGAACCGAGGGTCTCGTTCCAGGTGTCACCAAGCTCCCCGTTGATGTGGACGCCGGGAGCGTCCGACATGCTGATTGCTTCGGCGGAGGCCGGCGTTCCGACGTGCATACTGGCAAGCGCGATGTGCGGAGTCAGTGCACCGTACACGCTAGCCGGAACGCTGGCACTGCATCACGCGGAGACGCTCAGCGGCGTCGTGATTGCGCAGCTGCTTTGTCCGGGACTGCCTGTCATCTACAGCACAGCGATGTCGGACTTCGGGATGCGGCGTGCGCACGCGCTGATGGCCTCTCCGGAGAGCGCGCTGCTCTCAATGGCCAGTCTGCAACTGGCGCGGCATTGTGGCTTGCCGACGCATACGTGCTTCCCTTGCAGCGAGTCCCACTGTCACGACGAACAGCAACCTTGGGAGAAGGTGTGGACGACGCTCCCAGTGGTGCTGGCTGGCGGCGATATGCTGGTCAACCTGGGCCTCTTCGCCGGCGGGCTGACAGCCAGCTACGCGCAGGTCGTGCTCGATGACGAGATCATGGCTGGCCTGCACCGCATTAGCCGTGGGTTCGAGGTCACGGAGCAAACCATCGCGCTTGAGACCATCCGCTCCGTTGGACCCGGTGGCAGCTTCTTGGGCGAGCCTCACACTCTGAGACACCTGCGTACGGGGGAGCATTGGATGGCCGATATCTCGAACAGGGTCGTGTATGATACCTGGGTCGAGCACGGCCGGGAAGACGTCGTGGCGTTGGCGAGATCGAGAGCGAGGGAATTGCTGAATGAACACGGACCGCACCCGCTTGACGACCACGTCGAGCGTGAGATGCGCGCGTTCGTGGACGCGTACGATCAGTCGGTAGAGGGGTAGCCGGGTGCGCCAATCCCCATGCCCCACCACAGACAGCAAGCTTGTGTGTCGGAGGCGAGCTAGATGATGTCAATAAACGTCGCGATTGTCGGGGCGGGACAGGGCGCTAGCCACGGAAAGGTGTTCTCCGAGCTCATCGACGAGACGGAGGTTGTCGCCGTCTGTGACCTGGACGAGCAACGGGCGTCTGAGTGCGCCGCGATGATTGGCGCGCATCGCGTGACAACTCGCTATGACGACGTGCTCGCCGATCGTGGCATCGACGCGGTGGCCATCGCCATCGGGTGCCACCTGCGCGCGGATGCGGTGATCAGCGCGCTGGAAGCGGGCAAGCACGTGCTGGTAGAGGTGCCCGCGGTCGCAACGACGATCGGTGACGTCTGGCGGATGGTCCACGCCGCAGAGCGCCTGCGCCTGAAGCTGCAGATGGGCAATCACGAGCGTTGGACTCCGCACAAGCGCAGGATGAAGGAGATGATCGTCGCCGGCAAGATTGGCGAGATCATGTGGGCGGACGGGGACTACACGCACGACGGGTTCCGGCCAACGGGACGGGGTGGGGCGAATTACATGCGTTTTGACCTGGATAGCAACCAACCCGCTCACGATCCTCCACACTGGCGGCTGGGCTTCGGCAACCCGGCCCAGGAGACCACGGCGGGTGGCGGCGGTCTGCACGCAGTAGACAGCCTCCGCTGGCTAATGGGTGAGGAGTTCGCCGAGGTGATGTGCTTCGGCAACAGCAGGGTCGCTCCGTACCGGTCGATCGACGATACGCAGGCGGCGACGTTCACGACGCCCTCGGGCGCGATTGGCAGGGTTCTGACCAGCTACGCCGTCTGCCGTAAGGAGAGCCGCCACAACGCCGTCTACGGGACGCAGGGCAGCCTCGAGTTCCGCTGGCACGATGAGACACTGTGGTACGCGAGCGACAATCATGGCCCGATGGTGGCCATCGACGTACCGGGCTTGGAGCTATCGGACGCGCAGAAGCGGCGGATCGGCCACGGGGGAATGACGTTCTGCCAGGATCGCGACTTCGTAGACGCAATCTTGGAGGACCGCCAGCCAGAGATCAACGTGTACGAGGCGGCCCGTAGCTGTGCGGCTGCCATATGCGCGAGGGATTCGGCCCTTGAGGGGCGGCCCAAGAGGATTCCGCGCTTCTACCAGCGGATGACATAGAGGCCACAGACCCTGTTCGGGGCCGCAGCCATCGCCGGATGGGGCGAGGGATCTCGCGCACTACTCACAGGATGAACCGTGTGCCCGTCCTGACGAGCATGCCTCATACGAGCAATCCTCTGCCGAGCTCGTCGAGGCGTCACCAGCGTCGCTGGACGTGACTCGTGCCTATGCGCGGCCTTCGGCCGGCGCAAGGGGCTTGCAGGCCATCGCTTCGTGCCACACGCGCGGGATCTCGGTTATGCCCAGTTCATTGAGCGCCGTGATGAGGGCCTGGCTCTTGACCTCGATCGGTATCGCTTCCTCGCCGATCAGATCGGCGAAGACGCCCCATACGAACCTCGGATACCTGGCGATCGCTTCCAGGGCCGTCCTCGACATCCTGACGGACTTCTTGGCCTCGTGCACGACCGAGAGGCCTGCGCCGGTGATCATCTCCAGGTACTCGTCAGGGCTGTGCGCGACTAGTCCCTTCATTCGCCGGTTCCGCTTGCCCTCAAGCACCGAGAAGGCCTTGGACTTCCACTTGCCCCACTGCATCGCCGCCTGCCCCAAAGCGGCCGTCGTGAAAGCGCTGTTGTAGGTGAACAGCCCCCCGGGCCTGAGGATCGAGGCGACTGAGACGAGGATGCTCTGCTTATCCTCTTCCTCCATCTCGTGGATCGCGTCGTGGATGGTAACGTAGTCGGCGCCCCCGGGTGGAATCTGCCCCTTCAGCAGCCGCTCCAAGTCCTGTGCCCTGCCCTCGATGACTTCGCCACTGCAGAGCGCTGTTGAGGGTGTGCTCCTTGTCGCGCTTTCGACCGCGAAGTGGTCGGGATCGATGCCAACTATGGTTCCGTGCTTGCCGGTCTCCTCGCAGAGGGCGCATACCTCCTGGGCAACAAGGCCCGTGCCGCTGGCAATGTCGATCTGGAAGAAAGGCGATGGCAGCCGTGCGAATGCCTTGCGCAATAGGTCTCTGTTTGCGTCCCTGTAGGCCCTGTCTCGCGCGAAGTCGACGAAGTTGAAGCGCTCGGACTGAGAAACGTCGTGTTGTGGGACCTCGGTGGTCATATGGGTTCACCCCTGCTTTGCCGCCTGGGGACACGGAAACGACGTTGACAGTGCTCCCGCGGCAGACTTGGTTACGATAGGGATAACCCCAAATCGGGCCCGGAGTTGCTGACAGAAAGGATCGAGCGAGGGCTGATTGCGCGGTGTCGGTGCCGAGCCTCACGCAATCGTGATCTGCTGGATAGCTGCATGGCGGCATTCCAATGTCGCTGCTCACCTGGTACACCACGGAGACACGGAGCGATCCCGCATCCCCCGGCACCTTCCCCCACAAGGGGGGAAGGGGGGCAGCTCTTCCGGCAGGCATGGAAACCTGCCCTGGTATGTTGGGTTTGTGAGTTAGGGGTCGCGACCTGACGGGTTCTGGATGGCCTACGGGTGTAGGCGGGCTGCAAGGGTCTTCAAGGAACCCCGGGACGTTGTGTCTATGGCTGGCGTCCCTCCTCCTCCAGCTTTGCGATGGCCACGTGCAAGAGGTCGACCGCATCTTTGACGGAGGCCCTGGCTCTGGTCAGCTCCAGGGTGTTGGCGTAGGGCATACTGCGTTCGCCCGCCAACCAGTCACGGCAGTGTCCCGTCAGGTCGCGCGCGCCATCCTCGCAGACAGCGATGGCCTCGCGGTACCGATCGTGGGCCCACTGTAGCACAGGATCGCTCGCCGGCACGGAGAACGCGGGCGAGCTAACCGAGGAGTCGTACAGCCGAAGGACCTCCCGGCAATCGACCCCCTCTCCGCGGGCGCCCCTGTCAATCCATCCGCCGTACTCCTCGATCCATCCCTTGACCTCGCGCATCTTGAGGATGAGGGCGCTCCCGGTTCCCCGAGACGCGGCAGGAGTAACGTCAGCCGCCGGTGCCTGCGTGGGCGAAGGGGTCTTAGTCGGCTCGAGCGTCGGGGAGGGTGTCGGAGTATCCGTCGCTCGGGGCGTGGGGGTCGGTTGGGGCGTATTCGTCGAGTATGGCGTGCATGTCGGATACGGTGTAGGGCTTGGCGCCTCGACGGGCGTGCAGGTTGGAGCGGCGGCCTGGGTGGCATTGACCGCTGCCTGGACCGTGGCAGCCACGTCAGGTATGGGCCGTGGGCTACAGGCGGCTACAATGAGCACGAGCAGAACGATAAGCGGAAGCGGTCGACCATGGCGCCCCTACTGTCGTGTAGTGACTACATACAACCTACAACCAATAGCACGGAACGCGAAGTTTGGCCGAGTTGGATCGGCAGGAAGCTCTTCGCATCGGTCGCAACACGACGTTCGATACCGTCTGGCGCCGACGCGCACATCGTGGCGCGGCCATAGATGGCGAGACGGATCTCTATCCTCTCGCCGAAGGGGAGTAGCTACGGCGCGATGATCTTGAAGCTGGCGCTCTGGCCTGTCTTCAGTCCCTGTGCAACCTGGACCGTGTCGCCCTTCACTACGTGGCTTACACTCACCTCGACCGTGTTCGGCGATGAGTCGCCCTCGTTTAGCGCCACCACAACAACTTCGTTCTCGCCGCTCCTGAGAATGACGTTCACGCCGTACTGGCTGCTCGTCAGCGTGTAGTTGCTTAGGATCTTCTTGCCGTTCAGGTACAGGTCGATCCGGTCGCCGTCGATGGAGGCGTTGTCACGCACCGAGATGGTCACTTCACGTTGGCTCACAGTCACATCCGTGAGACCCTGCCCGGGTGGTGAAACCGCGTCGGGATCGACCTGAATGGCTTTCTCGACGTAGCAGTCGTCGGCAGTGCCGGCCACCTTCGTCCACAGTACCCAGTAGTTGGTCTGGTCGTCCCAGACGTCGAACCTGCCACGGACTGGGTCGACCACGTTCCCGAATATCTCCGCGCGGTCGGCTCCATCGACCTCCCAGACGAGGCTGAAGCGTGCCGTCGTTCCCTGCGTAGGCGGAACCGCCTTGAACTCGTTGATCGTGGGCAGGATGCAGCCGGATGGAGTCGGACTGGAGGGAGTGTTCGTTGGCGTCGGCGTGAGAGTCGTGCCCGGCGTCAGCGTCGGCGTCCGCGTCGCGGTCGGTGAGGGCAAAGGGGTTAGCGACCCAGTGGGCTGCACCGCGGTCGTTGGCGTGTTCGTGGCCGGGGCGGCGGTCTGCGTCGCCTCTTTGTACGAGATGATCTCCTCATCCTCGCGGATGTCGTCCCCAATACCCTTCAGGGCAGCTTGCAGGTCCTCGCTCGAGAAGACGTCGTAGTACACGCCGCCGCCCTCATCGGCGATGCACGACAACTGTGCTCGCGTCTGGTCATTGACTGCCAAGCCCACGACGTGGATGCTGAAGTTGACGCCGGCCCGTTTCGCTAGCTCCACCATCCTGCACGGGTCGCCGGCGCAGGTCTCGATGCCGTCGCTGATCAATATGAGATTGTTCAGCCGATCGGGATCGCTTGTTTCGAAATCTTTCAGCGCCTGCTCAACTGACGCGTGGAGGGGCGTCATCCCGAGGGTCTGGAAGTCCTGCAGCCACTGAGAAATGGGTGTGAGCTGCCCGATATCGATCTGTGCGACCAGCTCGATGTCCTTGCAGCTCGCCTCCTTGTCGTCCTCCCATTTCAGTCGGTGGCCGTACGCCCGCAGCCCGAAGTGAGTCTCAGGCGGGAACGTCAACAGATGCTCGATCAGATACTCCTTGGCCGCGTCGCGCTTCGGCACACCGTCCGACAATGGCTCGAGCATACTCCCCGACGCATCCAGGATGTACTCGATGTACAGATTGCTGATCCCGTTGGGCTCCTGGAGGTTCAGCGCATCAAGGGGAAACGGCGTCGGAGCGGCGACGCCCGTTGGCGTAGGTTTCTCTGCGGGAGGCGGCGCCTGTGTGGCCGTTGGGGGCGGCAGCGCGGCGTAGATCTGCCACGCGCGCGCGACGAGCACGACCAACACGGCCAGCACGATAACGCCTGCTGCGATCAGACCGATCAGAATCGGGGTTGAGGATGACCTCTGCTCTGACATTGTCTCCTTCCTAGCGCTCCCACGGGATGATGTGCCTCAGATGGCAACTACGGTTGCGCGCGTATCAGGTCGATGAATTCGGCGAGTACCTGGACCAGATCACTGATGCTGGCGACATCTCTGTAGAGCCCCCCTGTCTCCTCGGCGATGCGCGCCAATGCTTGCCGCTCCGAATCCCCTGGGACGGCCAGGCCGGCGACATAGATCGGCAACCGCTGGCCCACTTCCTCATTGCGCGCGATGGGCGTGAGGGCATCTTCACCGCAGAACGAATTGGCGCCAGCGATAAGGATGATAGCATTGGCGCGTCCGGCTGTGAAGCGGAACTCCCCGTATGCCTGGGCGATCGCATTCCCCAGAGGTGCGCCTCCGAACTCGGACGACAGAGCCTCCAGGCGGTCGCGAATAGCTACCGCTGACCCCGCGAGGACGGGAAGCTGCACCTCGACGTTGCCGTCTCCGCAGTAGCCATCATCCCTCGGGTCGCGGATCCGGTGTCCATAGACAAGCAGCCCGGCGTTGACCGGGTCCCCTGTCGCCTGGACGTGTGCCAGGTTGTCGACGATGGCGACGCGACCAGCGTTGAACTTGGATTGTGAGTTCAACCGCGCCTGCATCCCCTCCGCACCATCGAGCACGTAGAGTACGTAGACGTTGCTTGGAGCCGACGTCGCTGCCGGCGTTGCGACGATCGACTCGGCCGGCGTCGTCGCCCCATCCGGCACAGCCGTTCCTTCCGCTCTGCCGCTGCCATCGGTGGGGTCGGCTCCCTTTGTCTCTTGGACGGCGGTGGGCGGTGGGAGCACCGTCATTGCTTCCAGCCCTCGCGCCCCTGTCTCCCACGGGCGGAGGACGACGACCACCAACAGGATGACCACAGCGACGATGACCAGAGCAGCGAAGCCAGCGAGCAGGCCTATGCTACCCCTTCGCTTCCTTGGCCTGGCCACAGCAGCAGATTGCTGGACCTGCTGCTGAACGACCGGCGTCGGCGAGGACACTGCGGCTGCACGGTGCTCTACCATCTCTGGCGAGATGCGGACAGGTTCGACTCTTGCTGCGCGCCGGATCTCCTGGTAGAAGCCAAGGACCTGTTGCTGGCGCCAAGCCGGGTCCTTTGCCAACGCCCGCATAATTGCATTCTCGACGGGCGGCGGAATCTGCGGATTCACCCCGCGCGGCGGCGGCGGCGGGAGGTTCAACTGCTCCCACAGAATGCGCTCGGCGAGGCTAGCGGACGAGGATCCCGTCTCACCCTTGAACGGGCGGTCGGTTGTGAGCATCTCGTATGTCGTGTTCGATTTACTGTAGATGTCTCTCCGCCCGTCGATGGGGCGCCCACCCGGGGCCTGCTCCGGCGACATGTAAGCCGGCGTGCCGATTGAGGAGAGCGTTACCGTCGCCGACTCGCTCAGGCGGGCGATACCAAAATCACCGAGGACCACGCGCCCGCTCCGCTCGACAAAGACGTTGGCCGGCTTGATGTCGAGGTGGTACACACCCATCTGATGGGCGTAGTGAAGTGCACTGCATATCGGCTGGAGAACGCCGAGCGTCTCGGGCAGCGTGAGTGGCCGTCCCAGCAGGCCCATGAATCGGCGCAGCGTGGTGCCATCGATGAACTCCATCACCATGAAGGCCATCCCAGGCGCTTGCTCAAAGCCTAGGAAGCGGACGATGTTGGGGTGCATCAGTCGCGACAGTGCCTGGGCCTCTCTAGCAAAGCGGCGCAGAAACACCGCGTCGGAAGCGAGATCGTCGTTGAGGAGCTTGATGGCGATGGACGTCGCGCGCTTAGCGTCCCATGCCTGGTACACCTCCGCCATTCCCCCGCGCCCGAGGAAGGCAGTGACCCGGTATCGTCCTAGCAGCGTCCGTCCTACGAGGTCAGGCATAGTGTGGGGCCGTCTCCAAAGCCGTGATCGTGTCGCGAGCCGCGGCCATTATACCACATACTGGCCTCTTCCTGCACTTGCCATTGCTCCGAAGGTGTGATACTATCGCCCGACGTGCCCGCGGGCCGGTACCTTGCCACCGGGGGCAGGGGCTTGCCCACTGGGCGGGAGCGTACCATCACACCAATGCCGAGTACTTTTGGCTCCGGCTACACCCAGTGGTCGCGCCGATTGTGGCATCCTGTGCGGTTCCCACAGACCCATTTCACCCCGAAAGAGGACGCTTGCTGATGCAGCCCAGACTGATCCTGCGAACCCACTACCAGGTTGACGAGCCCGCGTATATGGAGTTCCTGATCCAGGCGTGTACTTCGGCAATCCACGGGGCCGATGCGGCAACGGTGGCGGCTCGTCTTACCGAGGAGGTCGAGAGGCGCTGCCGAAGGGGATTCAACGTGGCCGCGGCTGCATATGGTATTCACCTCGCCAAGGCGCTCGGGCTGCTCACACCATACCACACGTGGACGGACAGGGGACACCTCGTCAACCTCGTTGCGGAAGTTGGGCGCGGCGAACCGGAGCGCCAGCTATCCCTCAGTCCCGCGGAGAAGGTACTCCATCTCCGGCTCTTCCTGGAGGCGGACGGGGCGGCGCTCATCGCGATCGCTCGGCACATGGTGAAGCACGGTTCCATCTCTCAGGCCGAGGTCGTCAGGTCGACGTTTGTCGAGGACACGTTCATCGAAATATGGTCTGCGTATCTGCCGATGACGAGCAGTCCGGATGAGCGTGCTGCATTGCAGGAGAGGATAGACGAGCTCAGGGCGAAGGGATATGCGGGACGCACGGGTCAGGGAAGGACACGCCAGCACAAGCTGCGCATACACGTGCAGACGCTGTACCGGCTTGGCCTCTTGTGGCGCGTCGACCGTCCCCGTGGGCTAACCTACCGCCTCCCTCCCAAGGCCAGCGAATCGGTCGGTGGCGTGGTTGCCCTTCTTCGTGAGGTTCCCGACATCGCAGCTCTCGAGGAGCGACTTGCGGCTGGCGAGTGGTTGAGGATCGCCAGCCGCGTGCTGGGGATTGTGAACGACGCGCCCGCTGATCACAGCAGTGCGCGCAGGGGCTATCTGCTTGCCCTGCTTGCCCGTTTCTACGCCGAGGTCATGTCGCAAAGCCTCCCGCGCTGCCCGCTGCAGCCCGTCGTCGAGGCCATCCAGATCCGTGCTCTGGCTGAACGAGGCTGGCTTCTGTCGGCGGAGCAGGTCGCCGGCGTGATCGTCCGTGAGGAGGCAAGGGTACCGCAGGATGTGCGCTTGCTAGCTGACCGCGGGCGCAAGCGGTCAGCCATCAGGCTTTCAGATAGCTGGATACGCACTGCCACCGGGTGGTAACGAGCCCAACCCAATGACTCTGCCGAAGCCGTCGTCGCCTGCTACCGCCCTGTCCGCACCTGCTTTGGATTCCTGGTGCGCTGCGCAGCTAGGTGATCCCATTCGGGTACCCGCAATCCCGCGCAGTCCGGCGCGCGGCGCATCGTTCGACATACGCTCCCCCGACGGGCACCCGGCCTACACGCACTACCTGTTCCGCTTTCCGGCCAAGTTCCACCCACCGGTCGTGAGTTGGGCACTGGAGTCCTACGGCCGCCGGGGAACACCCGTGCTGGACCCCTTCACAGGCAGCGGGACCGTGCAGGTCGAGGCGCTTGCCCGGGGGATGCCGTCGGTAGGCATCGACATAGATCCGCTGGCGTGCCTGGTGGCTCGGGCCAAGACCACGCGATTGCCCTCCGATGAGCTCGTGGAGGGGCTCGGCCTTATCGAGGCCATGCTCTCTCCATTCAGGCGCGAGGAGCAGGAGCTGGAGGGTCTCGCCGCTACCGACATATCTGCGGCCCAGTTCGAGGATGATGTGGGGGGGTTGTCGTATCCGGCGATCCCCAACCTGTTTCACTGGTTTCGACGCTATGTGGTGGTGGATCTGGCGCGGATTCTTTGGGCAGTGGATAGGGCGCGGTTTGGGCCGAACACGTCCCGGTTCTTCCGGGCGTGTGTCGCGAGCATCATCCGGCGCGTGTCGAACGCTGACCCGTATCCTGTCTCAGCGCTGGAGGTGTCGCGGGTCCAGTTGGCGCGCAACGCCGATCGGCAGATATGCGTGTTCGACTCGTTTGTGAGCAGGGCCCGGCGCCAGATCGAGGGCATGCGCGCTCTGCACGACCAATGCGCAAAGGTCGATTCGTGCGCTCCCGCAGAGGTGGTCTGCGGCGACGCTCTGCGCGCGAGAGACGTATTGATGGGTGTTGACTTGCCCATCGAGTACCCGCTCGTCGTGACCTCGCCCCCGTACTGCACGGCCGTGAATTACAGCCGCCGGCACAAGCTGGAGATGTACTGGCTCGGCCTCGTTCGGGACCAAGACCAGCACATAGATCTTGCACACTCCTACCTGGGAAGGCGATGGGTCAGGCGGCGTGACTGGGAGGCGTGTGGCGACTTTGGTGTCCCGGAACTGGATCGGACGCTGTCCGAGGTTGCGGAGAGAAAGCGGCCCAGGGCGCGTGCACTGCGGCACTACTTCTGGTCGATGTCCCGAGCGTTCGGGGGGATCAGCCGCGTGATGCCAAAGGCTGGGGTTCTGAGCTGCGCGACAGGCGACTCCGTCTCCTGCGGCCTCCCGATCATGACGACTCGCTTCCTGACTGAGCTGGCCAGCGAGCACTTCCAGCTACGCAATCACTTCTCATATGTGCTGCGCAACCGCTATATGCAGTACCCGCTGCGGAATGGCAAAGGGATTCGCCACGAGCACATCCTGGTGTTTGAGCGCCGCTGATCCTGATTCGGCCCGCTCCTCGTAGGTTGGCGTGGGCACGCGGCGCGTGTCGCTCGGTGGCGTCTATGGTCGCGGGGCAGCACGGAGGCTTCAGAAAAGCGAAGACCGCGCGGCTTGCGGAGGCGCCGTGCGGTCTGTTGTTGCTTGTGTGTCTCGCGTGAGGTGGGCTAGTAGCGTCTACGCCTGCCTCCCCCTCCTCCCCCCCAGGGGCTGTCACTTCGCGACTCCTTCGGGCGCGCCTCGGCCACTTTCATAGTGCGGCCGTCGACGACCGTGCCGTTGAGCTGGTCGATCGCAGTTCTGGCTGCGCTCGACTCAGACATCTCGACAAACGCGAATCCCCTCGACCGGCCTGTCATACGGTCGGTAATGAGAGCCACGGACGCGACTTCTCCAATGGCCCCAAACAACTCCGAGAGCGTTGCCTCGGTCGTGGCGAGGTCTAAGTTACCGACGTATAGCTTCTTGGCCATACATCCTCTCCTTGCGAAGTCTGTCGGATCCTAGAGGGGCGCCTTCGCCGTGACTCCTACGGCCTGAGGCCCTTGCGATCCCTGCTCAACGGCGAACTCGACGAGTTGGCCCTCGCTCAACGAGCGGTACCCTTCTCCTTCGATCGAGGAGTAGTGAACGAACACATCTTCCCCGCTCTCCCTGGAGATAAACCCATATCCCTTGGCATCGTTGAACCACTTGACGGTTCCGATCTCTCTCTCTGTCACTCTGTGCTTCTCCTTGTGTCTGGTTAACTGCTGTCGAAGTGTGGCGCCTTCCCAACCTAGCAGAAAGGACCACCCAGTCTCCGCAAGCCTGGACGGTCCTTTGGGGCAGTCAAAGCCTACTTTGCCACTGCGCGCAGTATACCACAGTTTCGTAGATACGTCAAACTTCTGCTGCTGTGCGAGTGGATGCACTCCGTCGCCTCGCAGCTCACTCTCGCGGAACCTGCCGATTGCGGGAACCGCGCCTCCGTGTGCATCACTTCTCTCCACCTGGTGTTGCGACTTAAGTCGTGGCGAGACGGTCACCGCTGTGGTAGAATACCGCCATAC
>JAUVSX010000359.1 GCA_030596915.1 Chloroflexota bacterium
GGGATCGTGGACCGAGACGCCGCACTCAATGAGGTCCTCAACGATATCCAACAGCCGCCCGTCCGAAGAGAGCAAGACGTGCGTGCCGGCCTGCCGGCACATCTCGAACACGCTCGCGTACAGTGGCTTCACGTACTGCCGAAAGCTCCGCGGGCTGATCATCAGGCCCATCTGCGTGCCGATATCCGTGTGGAAGCCCATCACGTCCACGCCAATTTCCAGCCACCGGGCGACAAGCCGTTTCTCGTAGTCCTCGAGCAAGCCTATCAGCTGCCCGAGCTCGGGCGGCTCCTCGGCGAAGTCCAGCATCAGATTCTCGAAGCCCCTCAGGAAGTAAAGCCGATCGAAGAGCCGCTCACCCTGCCCCCAGGTGAGCAATCCATCGCGTTTCTGGTCCGCAATGTCCTGCTCGATTTGGTCCCAGTCACGGCTGCCTCGTTCGGACTGGAACAACGGATCTGGAGGCTGATAGGTGGCCAGCGCCTGCCAGTTCTCCAAGGGGTGCTCGACGACCTGGCCCTCGAGTCCGTCCGCGATGTTGTACCAAAGGCAGCCCCAGTTGTCGCGGTAAGTCTCACCCTCACGATAGGTGTCGGGCATATCGTCGAAGTCGACATCGCCCTGCTCGTACCTCGGGAACAGCCTGGGGTGCGCGAGGACTATCCTCTCCAGGTCCTGGCGGTAGACCTTCCACGTCTGCGGGGACAGGTTCACTACGCACGGGATCCACTCGGGATGCCCGAACTCCACCGCACGAAGCCAATTCTCCCTCTCGTTCACTTCCTTCTCCCTGCGCCGGTTCGTCCGCGCGGACCGTTGCCGGCAGCCCGCGCCGTTGCCAGTTGCGAAGACCCCAAGTCGTACGTCTGTGGAAGGCGGCGCTCGTCCATCGTGCTCTCCACCTCGGCCCGGGCCGCCGCCAGCTCCGCCGTCACGCGCGCGGCCACACCACTGCAGCGCGCAGCGATTGCCTCGAACACGCGGTGGCCCATGACCGCGTGGCCCAGGTCGTTGGCGTGTACGGTATCTGGGTGAATGAGCCAGTCCGCCTTGGCCTCGGCGGACCAGACGTCGGCCACGATGCAGCCAAGCTCAGATGCCATCTGCCCGATCACCAGATTGTAGACCTCCGTGGCCTCGACGCTACCCTTGTCAAAGGGTGGGTAGAGATCATAGGCAGTCATGTGGTAGACTGTCGTGAGGACCACGACGGGGTCGCAGGCGGCCTTGACACCGCAGATGATCTGCCGCGTAGCCTCTCGAAAGTCCGCAGGCGGCATCCCCGCTCGCATATCGTTGAGCCCGTACGAGAGGATGAAGAGGTCGGGGTCGAGAGCGATCACGTCGTCGTGGTAGCGCTCCAGGGCACTAGGCTTGGCCGAGGCCGCGTAGCCCGGGCTCCGCGGCGAGATGGTGTTCGCGCTGATCCCCTTGTTGTGGAGCGCCACTGTCGTCCCCTGAAAGTGGCTGATCAGATCGGCCACGACATTGACCCAGCGACCCCCTTCCGACGAGGCACACAACCCATCCACGTGGCTCTCGCCGAGGACGACCATCGTCTCGAACGGCGTGCAGTGCAAATCGATCACCCTGATCCCTCCTGACTGGCGGGTGTTCCTGCGAGTGGCTGGTCCCTCACCAGGATGGTCTATCTCTGTTGAGATCCCGTCGCCCGCGCGCAACCGGTTCTGGGTGAGGACGGCTCAGGCCCGGCACGTCGCACCCAGCTCTGCTGCTGCGTCGAAGTAGGCCCGGATGTTATCCAGCGGTATGTTGTGAGGCAAGTCGCCACCGGCGTGAATGAAGTGGCCGCCGGCGGGGCGGGCATACTCCAGGCAGCGTTTCACCTCCCGGACCACGTCGGAGGGGGTACCCAGGGTCAGGATACTCGTGCTGACGTTTCCCGCCACGAAACCGCTCTCGCCCACCCGTTGTGCGACGGTGGCCAGGTCGATGCCGGAATTGACGACGAACCCGTCGAACCCCAGTGCTATCAGATCGTCCAGGGCTGCGGTATAGTCACCATCCGACACGAATGCGATCTTCAGGTAAGGTCGTGCCTTGAGGGGCTCCAGCAGGTACTCATAGAGCGGAAACAGCCTCTCGCGATACCACTCGGGACGGAACACCAGGCCCCTCTCCATCGCGATGTCATCGTGCATAAAGATCAGATCGATTGGCTCGGCAGCCCACTTGGCCAGGTTGCGGCGGGATACCTCCGCGAATCCGTCCAGGATAGGCTGGAACCGGTCCGGCTCGCTCGCGGCAGTTGTGAGGAAGAGCTCCCAATCGAAGATCATAATGCCGTACTGGAAGAGCGTCGTGTAGTAGATACCCGTGACCAGGGCCGCATCGCCCATTAGTGCCTGGCCGGTGCGTGCCTCCGCCAGGCGCTGCTCGTTGGCCTCGGGAGTGACCAGGAACTCGTTCTCGTCGTTCGCCACCGGATCGAAGCCGAGCACGCTCTCGACATCGTGGAACAGGTAGTCGCGTCGCCAGGAACTGCCTGACAGCCCCCACTCCGAGTAGGTCGTCCCGTCCGCTCCCTTGCGGCTCGTCTCGCCCGGCTCGAAGCGAACGAAGTGGCCAGGGATGCCCACAATCCAGTAGACGTCAAGCTTCTTGTAGGCATCGACGTAGGATTGTTGTGGGGCCTCCCACGGATCGTATCCAATCAGCTCGCGCATGAACTGTGGATGATCCAGTATCTCGAAGTGGGCAACTCGATCGGTTCCCTGCTGGCGGATGGTCCGAAGTGCGCGTTCGTAGCTCAGTGTTCGTCTCCTTATGTTGCCCGTTTTGCGAGCGGCACCAGCCCTGTACCACTGGCGGCGGGCCCAGTTCCCGCTTCTGGCATCACAGCCACCCGCCCTGCGGGGCGGTTAGTCCCGGCGTCCGATCTCGGCGGCTGCGTCGAAGTAAGCGCGGATGTTGTCCAGCGGGATGTTGTGGGGCAGGTCGCCGATCGCACGGATGAAATGGCCGCCAGCGGGGCGCGCTTCGTCAATGGTGCGCCCGACCTCCTTCCATACGTCCTCCGGAGTCCCGAACGTAAGCACGGAGGTGTCCACGTTGCCCATCAGGAACAGACGCTCCCCGTGTCGTCGCGCGATGTCGCCCAGATCCATACACTCGTTGATCATGAAGCCATCGAATCCCAGTGAGACCAGGTCGTCAAACACGGCGGTGTAGTATCCGTCCGAGACGAATGCAACCTTGAGGTCGGGCTGCGCGATGACTGGCTCGAGCAGGTACTCGTAGAGTGGGAATAGATGCTCCCGGTACCAGGCGGGTCGAAAGACCAACCCGCTCTCCATCGCAATGTCGTCGTGTATCAATATCAGGTCCATGCCTTCCGCGACCCATGCCTCGAGGTTTCGCCGCGACACCTCGGCGAAGCCCCTGAGCACGGGCTGGAACCGCGTCGGCTCGGAGGCCGCCGTCGCCAGGAACAGCTCCCAGTCGAAGGCCATAATGCCAAACTGGAACAGCGTCGTGTAGTATACGCCCGTCACGATCGCGGCGTCGCCCATTAGCTCCTGGTCGGCGCGTCGAGCATCGAGCACCTCCTGGTTGTATCCGACTGTCACCAGTCTCTCGCCCTCTTTGTTGGCCACTGGATCAAAGGCCAGTACGCTCTCAGAGTCGTGGAAGAGGTAGTCACCGCGCCAGAAGCTGCCAGAGAGACCCCACTCGGTGTACCTCGTGCCGTCCTTCTCCTGGCGGCTCGACTCGCCAGGGGCGAAGCGCACTGAGTGCTGGGGAATCGCGATTACCCAGTCTATGTCAAGCGCGCGGTAGGCGTCCGCATAGGCCTGGCGTGGATCGGACCAGGGATCGTAGCCGATCAGCTCCCGCATGAACTGCGGATGGTCGAGGATCTCGACGTGGGCCACTCGATCGGTCGGCTCAAGCCGACTTGTACTGACTTCGCGCGCGTAGCTCACGTGGTCCCTCCCGTGTGGAGGGTGGTCCGTCCGGGGCGATCGGAACGTCTAGCCCTTGCCAGCGCCGACGACAGGCTGCGTCCCTCGATCGCGTCCGGGATAGGGAGGCCGAAGTGCTTGAGTAGAGAGGGCACGAGGTCGGGGTGTTGGGCCAGGCCGCCCACCCTCTGGCCTGGCTCCACTCCTGGCCCGCGCGCGACCAGCGGGACAGCGAGGTTGCCCTCGTATGGCTCCACGTGGCGCTCCATATCGGTGAGATAGAGCTTGCGCACGGAAGCGCCGACAGGATGCGCCAGGTCA
>JAUVSX010000444.1 GCA_030596915.1 Chloroflexota bacterium
CGCCAACTGGCTAGCGCGCTGTCTAGCATGCACGCTCGCGCTTGCTCTCGGCGACGGCTCGCAGGAGCTGGATACGCCTGATATGCAGCGCGGTGTGACACGCTGTGATGAAGACCCAATGAGCCACCGTAAGGCCATCCCCCGACGTGTCCGGGATCTGGTGGAACTCGGCCTCCTCCAACGAATTGATGTAGGTGTGGCTCTCTGCCCTCACCTCGCGCACCCAGTCCAGCACATTGTCCACCGAATTCACCGAGCCACGGAGGTCGTCGACAGAGCACCACTCGTGACCGAACACGTCCCGCTCTGGTGGCAGTACGTCCAGCGCCCTCAGCCCCTGGAGGAAGACGCCGATGTGCAGCCGCTCTCTGTGCGCGACGTGCCCGACCTGCCAAAGCGGGCACATGCCGTTGGGATCGGGCACCCACAGTAGCTGGTCCTCCGTGAGCCCGCGGATTTCCCCGACCGGATCCGCGTACCAGAACCCTCTGCCGTAGAGGAAGTGCGCCAAGTCGTTCCATGCGGCCGTAGGTTTCCTCTCCCTCGCTGCCTGTCCTGGAATCGCCGCACCACCTTCTCTCTGCGCCGCGATTCAGGTCAACCTTCGCCCTCCCGCGGGTACCAACCCTCCAGGAACTGCGCGAGCGTGCCCTCGTAGACTGCCTCCGCGAGGTGCTCCACGCCGTGCTGGTTGCCCCACGAGTAGTTGATGATCAGTTTGCCTCCGAACTCGCAGAAGTCGATGTCGGAATTGTTGAGGTTCACCGCGTTGGCGATTCGCGCTCGTTGTTGGGCCGTGAGGTCGGGATTGGCGATCTGTTTGTCGTCCGCTGATGGCCTTAGAAGTGGGTTCAGGGGACTGGGTTCCCAGTCCACCAAGTTTCGAGAGCGGACGACTCTCTGCTCGTAGCCCTCGTGCTCTTCCAGGTAGAAGTTGTAGTAGGCGCCGTTGTGGAAGCGGAGGCAGTGGGGCGCCGTGTAGCGGTCCTTCGCGTACGTGCACTCGGGCGGCGCCAAGTCCCACTGTCGCAGGTCCTGTGAGAAAGCGAACCCGGCGGTGAAGGGCACGCCTGCCACGGCAGGGGGCTCACCGATCTCGAACATCAAGACGTACTCATCCGCCCCGCGGCAGAGGGACGTGTTGTACAGGGCATACCCCGGGAGATGGAGCGCGTTCCACTGCTCCCAGCGCACCATGTTGTCCGACGCGAAGATGTCGACCCGCTGCCCGCCCCAGGCGTTCGTCGCCGTGACGTAGAGCCTGCCACCCTCGGCCATCACGTTGCCCAGGTGATACACCTCGGCGAACGGCGCCGATATTGATCCAGTCCCGTGCTCGACGAACCGGAAGTACGATTTCCCGGTCTGGTTGCCCCAGTAGCCGGCGCGCACGTACTCGAAGCGGTACAGCCTGCCCCTGAACGTGACGGGTGTCGTCTCCACGAGATCGCAGTCGATCGTGCCCAGCTTCCGAATGAGCGGTCTCAATCTGTGGCCTCTGTTTCGTGCCTTGTGGGAGCGCCGGGAGCCTCGCCGTGCTGACCCGCGTCCGGTGGCTGGTCAGCATCATGGTCCGGGCTGCGCCGGCTCCGGAGCGCGACCGCTTGCACGGCAGCCGACATCTCTGCCTGCAGCCCGTCGGGGTCGGCCAGCAAACTCCACGCGGGGCCCGCCCGATCGCCGTTCAGACTCGCGGAGGTCTGCAGCGTGTTCAGCAGCGCAATACGATCGCGGGGCGCCGGGTGGCTCGAATAGGGCGAGGTGGGGCGCTCCATCGCTTCCTTCGTCGCGTCCGCGAGCTCCTGCTGCTGCGCATCACTCTGGAGCGCGGGCAGATCATACAGATTGTGGAGGTCCCGATGTCCGTCCCGAGCGTCATCGATCTCTCCTTCTACCTGCATCCTGAATAGCACGCCCTGGCGAACGATGTGCTCCAGGGCACTGACAAAGGCGCCAACACCATAGGCCATCGCCGCGTGGCGGTCCGCCATTATCTCCTGGAGCCGGGAGGCGCCCAAGGTGATCCGCAGGAAAAGACGGATGAAGCCATTCACGAAGAGCCACGCGGGATTGAACCAGCGGGCCTGCCCGCTCCACCCAAGGTTCATCGCCATCGTGTTGACCGACGCGTGGACTTGATGCGCCAGGTTACCGCCTGCCGTGTCCCTATTTGAGAAGTGCCCGTATTCGTGAGCGAGGATTGACTGGAGCTGACCCACGGACATGCCCGGCAGCATTCCCAGCCCCACGACCAGACATCTCTGCGCCGTGCCGCGCATCTTCTGCCAGATCCGTCCTCTTTCCGTGACGGCCATCTGTGCCCCCGCCGTGAGGTATATCGCGTCGACCGGCCGTGTGGCGATGCGGCCTGCAACATCCTCCGCGAGCGACCAGAGCCGTGGCGCCTCCTCACGGGCTAGCGGCCGACCTGGGCTCGCCCTCCCGCACTCGCGTGAACAGACTGCGCACGATGGCATAGAGTGTGAAGAGACAACCCATTGCAATGATGAGCACCAACTGGATCGGGATTGTCCCGCCACTGATGAGCAGATAGATCAGTACCACGGCGCCGCCGAGCACGATCAGGATCAGGAAGGGAATGGACGCGTAGAAGTAGAGGGACGCGAGCGCAATCACCACCCGGTAAGCAATCCGCAGCGCGCGCTCGCCCCGGCTGATGGTGAACGCGTCGCCGGGCGGTACGCGGTATGCCGCGGCGAGCGTAGCCTTGCTAAGCACGACACCCACGATGAGGAGCAGGAACGGGCTGATCACCCACACACCGGCGGCGTATAGCCCAGACCGTATCAACCGTTGTCGGCGCGCCTCGCTTCGCACCATGGCCAGCGCCTCCAGCACATCATCGGGGGGCATTCCCAGTCGCGCGGACTCGGCTAGCTCGCGTTCAGCCTCTTCAAGATCTCCATCCGCGCCGGCCACGAGCGCGGCGAAGAAGTGTCTCGTCGGGTTCTCAGGCGCGACAACTAGAAGCCTCGCGGTCGCCTCCCGCGTCGTGTGCATGTCATTGTTCGCATAGCCAGCAAACATCAGGACAAACTGCGCAAATGCGTCGTCTGGCTGGGCGGCGGCGCCAGCCCGCGCGTGGCCGAGCGCAGCGCGATTCCGGGCGGGGTCCTCGAAGGCAAGCAGCATGTAGGCCAGAGCCGATCGGTTGACGGGCGATTCGTCGGACTTGTAGGCTCGCCGTGCGTACCCCTCTGCCTCGTAGATGTCGCCGGATACGCGCTCGACGTGGCTAAGCCGCCGTAGTGCGTCGGGAAACTCGGGAGCCAGGTTCAGTACGTGAAGGAAACCCTGCCGGGCGGAGACCAAGTTACCGGCATCGTATGCCTCCGTCGCCTGCTGGAAGAGCGGCACCGCCTCGGGACTGATCTCGCCGAGGCGATCGGCGATCTCCTGCTCGAAGGCCGGGTCTCGACCTGGCGGCTCCTGGCCGTCATCGGCGAGGGCCACC
>JAUVSX010000236.1 GCA_030596915.1 Chloroflexota bacterium
AGGGAATCTCAACGGAATGGCGCAGCAGCGGTCCTGGGTGTCATGCCGCCCGGACTGTCGGCCGGCCGTAGCGCGTGGTGCCTGTGCGGCTTGGCGGCGCTCTGGCTGCGAGGCGCACGCGACGCCCTCGAGGACGAGGCCTCGCAGACGAGGGCTTTTCGCATTGGGAGTGGGGCGGCGCGGGCCGGCGCGTTGAGAGCGGGTGCAGTCCGTGTGCAACGCCCCCGAGACGGGGGCTTGTCGCATTGGGAGTGGGGCGCATCGCGTTGGGAGTGGGGCGCATCGCATTGGGAGTGGCGGCGCATCGCGTTGGGAGTGGCGGCGCCGGCCTTTGCTCGCGCATTCGACCCTGCTATAATCGAACGTAGTTGCACGCCTGCTGAAGAGTGCCTGACCTCGCATCACAAGCCGCGCGACCGCGCTGGGGTCAAGGCTCTGCATTGCCGGTTCGACCCAGACAGGGGGTGTCCGAATGGCCGTAGATGTAGTTCAGACTATGGATGTGGCCCAGACTATGCAGATGGTCAAGTGGCTGGATGATGAGCGCCGCAAAGACAAAGTACTGATCTCCACGCTCGAGGAGCGGCTGCAGAGCCAGGATCGGAAGCTCGACCAACAGGATGCCCAGATCCGGGCTCTACGCTCGGTGCTGGCCGACGTCGAGACTGCACAGTCCCGGATGAATGAATTCGAGCAGATGATCTCGAACTTCAAAGCCGAGTTGATCATTCAGATGGAGCAGCGGGACAAGGCGCGGCGGAGGGAGCAGACGGAGTCGGAGAGATTGCGCGGCATCGAGTACGAGGCTCTCACCGATCACCTGCACAGGTTGGACCGTAGACTGCAGGCCCTGCCCCGCTACGAAGAGCAGCTCAACGCCCTGAACGCGGAGGGCCAGCGGTTGAGCGAGGGGCTCCAGATCACGACTGTGCAGCTCTCCGATCTGAGCAAGCGTTCGGAAGAGCAGGTGAAGGGAATCCCCTACCTGGAGGAGCAGCGGCGCGTCGACCACCGCCGCATCGTCGC
Organism: Chloroflexota bacterium; assembly: GCA_030596915.1. Classification (GTDB taxonomy): domain Bacteria; phylum Chloroflexota; class Anaerolineae; order B4-G1; family B4-G1; genus JAUVSX01. Next base: position 1,027 of record JAUVSX010000236.1, read on the forward strand.
ACTGGAGCGGGACGTCCCGGAAATCGTGCGGCGGATAGACACTGCCGCGGCCAGGTTGCCCCTTATCGACGACAGGATCCAGAAGCTGGGGCCGCGCATTGATGAGGCGATGCAAGCATCTCGCAAGTACGAGAAGCCCATTGAGGAACTCCGGGCCTCCGACTTCCAGCGAGAGCAGAAGATGAAGCAGTACCTCGACCAGGGCGAGCTGGTGAACAAGGAGCTCGAACGGGTCCAGGGCCAGACGATCGGCTTCATCGAGCAGCAGCAGCAGGTCAAGCGCTACCTGAAGCGGCTCGATAGCTTCCAGGCGCGGCACGAGAAACGCCAGAACGAGATAGGCGAGATGCAGCGTCTGGCCGAGGAGCGGATCAGGCGGCAGTGGGAGGAATGGCGGGAAGAACAGGCGAAGCATCGGAAGAGACAGGTCATCGAGGCGCAGGAACGCTGGCAGAGGCAGGACAAGATGAACGATAGCCTCGACAAGCGTATCAGAGTGATTCCCCCAGTGCTGGAACTCCTCCAGACACGGCTCGTAAGCGTGTGGGAGGTTCGGCGAACCGACGCCACTCAGTTGCTCAGCGCGGCGCAAGACGTCTACGATGGACTGGTGGCGCCAATAGACGAGCAGTTGGCCATCCTGCGCGGCGAAGAACCGAGGTAGGGAAGCGGCGTGCACGTCATCGGCACGGCCGGCCACGTGGACCACGGTAAGTCCAGTCTGGTCCACGCCCTCACCGGCATCGACCCCGACCGACTCCGTGAGGAGAAGGAACGGGAGATGACGATTGACCTGGGCTTCGCCTGGCTCACGCTGCCAAACGGCGAACCGGTCGGCATCATCGACGTACCCGGCCACAGGGACTTCGTCGAGAATATGCTCGCAGGCGTCGGCGGCATCGACGCGGCGCTGTTCGTCGTCGCCGTCGACGAGGGCGTGATGCCCCAAACGAGGGAGCATCTGGCGATCCTCGACTTGCTTGAGGTCAGCGCCGGCGTGGTTGCACTCACCAAGGCGGACCTCGCCGAGAGCGAGGATTGGACCGAGATGGTTATGGCCGTCGTGTCCGAGACGCTGGAGGGAACAGCGTTGGAAGACGCGCCCATCATCCCGGTGTCCGCCCGCACGCGGCAGGGATTTGACGAGCTGCTGAACGCGCTGCAAGAGAGCCTGGCCCAGGCCCAACCGCGCGCGGATCGAGGCCGCCCGCGCCTGCCCATCGACCGCGTCTTCACGATCAGCGGCTTCGGCACCGTCGTCACGGGCACGCTCATCGACGGGAGTTTCGAGGTGGGGCAGGCTGTCGAGGTGCAGCCCAAGGGTCTCAAAGCCCGCGTGCGTGGCCTGCAGACTCACCGGGAGAAGGTCCAGCGCGCACTGCCCGGCAGCCGCGTGGCGATGAATCTGACCGGGGTCAGCAGGAGCGATGTAAAGCGTGGCGACGTGGTCACGATTCCGGGCTGGCTGAGGGGAACGCTGCTCTCCGACGTACAGATTCGGTACCTGGCCACCGCGGCACGTCCGCTGCGTCACAACACGGAACTGAAGCTGTTCTCCGGGGCCGCTGAAACGCTGGCTCGGGTGCGTCTTCTCGGCCAGGATGAAGTGCAGCCCGGCGAGATGGCGTGGGCGCAGCTACGGCTCACCGATCCGGTCGCGCTGACCAAGGGCGACCGGTTCATACTCCGCGTTCCCTCGCCCCCATCGACGGTGGGCGGGGGCGTCATCCTCGATCCCAACCCAGGCCGCAGGTATCGACGCTTCCGGGCCGACGTGATCGAACGGCTGGAGCAACTGGCCCAGGGCGATCCCGGCGACATCATCGTGCATATCCTGATCCGGCGCGGCCCCACGCCCGCCCGTGAGGTGTTGTCGGCGGATATCCCAGGCGACGCGCCGGCCGAGGTGCTCGCTCAGATGCTCGCTGAAGGACGGGTCATCGCGCTTGGCGCCCAGGCGAACATCCAAAACCCCGCGACGAGCGGGCAACTGGTCGTGACGCGTGTCTGGTGGACCGACCTGACCGAGCGATTCTCCCGCCTGCTCTCCTCCTACCACCAGCGGTACCCGCTTCGGGCGGGAATGGGGCGCGAGGCGCTGCGGAGTGGCCTACGGCTGGACCCCAAGGTTTTCAACGCTTCAATCGTCCGCGCCTCCGCCGGTGAGATCCTCGTCGACGAGGGGGCAACTATCCGCCTCCCAGCCCACGCTGTCCGCTTCAGCCCTGAACAGCAGCGCAAGGTGGATGGGCTGCTGGCCAGCTTCCGCGGCCGCCCCTACGCGACGCCCTCGGTGAAGGAAAGCATTGCCATCATTGGGGAGGATGTGCTGGGCGTGTTGCTCGCCCGGGGGGAGTTGGTTAAGGTCTCGTCTGACGTCCTGTTCCTCCCCGGGACCTACGATCAGATGGTCGCCCGCATCCGCGCCACGATCGAGAGCGAGGGCAGCATCACGTTGGCTCAGACGCGCGATCTGTTCAGCACAAGCCGCAAGTACGCGCAGTCGATCCTCGAGTACCTGGACGCGACTGGAGTGACCAAGCGCGTCGGCGATGCGCGCATCCTCCCGGGGTAGGCCCGCAGGATCATGGTAACCGCTTCGGCCGTCCTTCGGCCCTGGTTCGAGTCCGGTCTCGCGTCAGACCACCGCGCAATGGAAACGTGACACCTTGTTTTCGCCCCAATTAGGCACCGTGTCAACCATAGTGATCACCACAAGCCCGGAGGCGATCCTTGACCGAGGCTGCTATGCGCCAATCCAGCCCGGGGATCAATCCCCGGTCTCAACAACGAAGCCCCATGAATGGGGCTCAGGCGAAATCACCCCTATCGGACTGAATCAGGCGACGGATCGTTCGCATTCTCTTCAAGGAGCATGTCCTGGCCGTGCGATGACGATGACTTGTCGCTTGTTTTCGGCCAAGTCTAGATGTCAGGTCTTGGCTCGCGTAGTTCACCACGCGGACACGGAGCGCCCCCCCTTCCCCCACAAGGGGGGAAGGGGGGGCAGCTCTTCCGGCAGATATGGAAACCTGGCCCACGTTCGCCGTAGGGCGGCATTCCATTGCCACCGTTCACGCATGTCAATAGCAAACGTTAGGACTCCCACGGGCATTGTAGCGCATCACCCCCTCTCAACGCGCCGATTGGCGCGCCTCGTGCAGAGAGCCTGAAGGGACTGGCAGTCCTACGCCGTGTCGAAGATCAGTTGAATAGGATACCTTCCGATCGGGCCTTGGCCGCGTGTGGCGCTTTCGCAGGACTGCCAGTCCGGCGCGGAATGGAATCCGCGGCTACAAGGCTCCTCGGAGGCGCTTTGCGCGGGCCGTCAGCATGTGATAGCATGGGCACGTTGATGAAGCGTCCCCACCATGAAGCGGCGCAGCCGCCCCGGACTCGCAACATCCGCCGAGGCTCCGGCCCAACAATGAGAGGAGTTAGTTATGCCAACCCAACCGATGCGCTTGCTCGTCGTCGACAAGGACCAGGACGATCGAGAGCTGTTGTCCGCTCACTTTGGCCAACTGGGCTATGAGGTCAGCGTCGCGGAGAATGGGCGCCAGGCGCTGGACATGGTTGCCCGCAAGATTGAGGAGGGCCAGGCACGGCCATATGATCTGGTGCTCCTGGATATCTCGAGGCTGGGAGAGGACAACTACAGGGCGCTGCAACAGCTCCGGGCTGACCCCTCCTTGGGCAACACCCCGGTGATCGTGACGGCCACGGCCGACGGTGTCGCTGATGCGATCAAGTGCATCGACGTGGGAGCGCAGGCGGCCGTTGTGCTGAGGGAGAAGGTCTCCAAGATTGAGCTTGATCTGGAGATCGGCCGGCAAATCCAGACAGATTTCCTGCCCAAGGAGATACCCCAGCCTCCTGGTTGGGAAATCGCGACGCACTTCGATCCTGCTCGCGAGGTAGCGGGCGACTTCTACGACGTGATCAGCCTTCCCCGCAAGATGGTGGGCCTCGTCGTTGGCGACGTGTGCGACAAGGGCGTGGGCCCTGCGCTCTTTATGTCGCTCAGCCGCAGCTTGATACGCGTCTTCTCCGAGGAGAACCGCATCTCTGGCCTCTCCGAGGAGTTCTTCGCCGACCTGCCGACCACCTTCAACGTCAGCGATGAGTTGCGGCAACTGCTCATCTCAACGGGAAACAGTGCCCTCCTCGCCATCGAACTCACCAACGACTACATTGCCCACCACCATGGCGACATAACGATGTTCTTCACGGTCTTCTTCGGCGTCCTCGACCCGGCGACTGGCGTGCTGACCTACATCAACGGTGGACACGAGCCGGCATATGTGATTCGCTCGACCGGTGGGGTGAAGGACAGCCTCTTCCCAACCGGTCCCGCTGTGGGAATCGACACCGAGTTCGAATTCGGCGTCGGGCAGGTCACGCTCGATCCCGGCGACTTCATTCTCGCCTATTCCGATGGCGTGCCCGATGCTGTGAACCTGAAGGACGAAAGCTTCAGTATGGAGCGCCTCGTATCGTTGCTGGACCAGCCAGCGCCTTCGGCGGCAGCTCTGTTGGAGCGTATCCGGGTCAACGTGTGGGATC
>JAUVSX010000157.1 GCA_030596915.1 Chloroflexota bacterium
CCCGCAGCATATTGCGCCACGAGCGGCGGTCCCACAGGACGCCGCTTGACCCACACGGGGAAGTAGGATCCCTCGGGGTCCACCCCGACCTGCCCGGTCTGCTGCTCGTATGCGAACACGTCACTCACCATCGGGTAGGGTTTGCTGGGGCAGTAACCCAGAGGCGGGTATGTGTAGGGAAGGGCGCTGACGATCCACACGCCGCTCCCCGCTGCGGCTCCGACGATGACGACCAACCGCCGTTTTCCAGATGACGCGGGCAGCGGCTCGGAGAACGCGGCTGAACCAAGCAGGGCGAGTGGCAGAATCGCGCGGCCCATGAAACGCCACGGGAACTGAACGAACGGCAGCAGTGGCAACGACTCCCATACCCAGAGGGAGGACGCAGTGCTCATCCAAACAAGCGCGACGGCGAGTAGCGCAAGAAAGACCAGCGTAGCACGCCGCTCTCTATCGCGCCAACGTACCAGGCCGACGACCAGCCCGATGGCTCCAAGAATGGCGGCGACGAGGCCCAGGTGAACCTGGTATGGCGGGTTCACGAGCGACGTGTCCACCGGCCTGGGGAGGGCGAGGATCTCTCGAAGGTCCGCGAAGTTGAAGTGAAAGTCGTTGTTGCGGGTGACGATCGACATGTGGAGCTGAACGTAGTCCTGTTCGAGAAGCGCGGGCCCGAGGAAAAGGGCCGACAATCCGAGGGCAGACGCCAGAGCGCCGCCGACCGCCACCCAGTGTCCCTGGCGCCGGTAGACCCACCACAGCACGATCATGTAGGCGATCAGGACCGGTGTAAGGATAAGGCTGGAGATGTAGTGCGTCAGATACAGCGCAACCAGGAACACCGTACTGAGCACGAAGTAGCGGCGTCCCCCGTTCAGTGCCAGCCGGCGGAACGCCCACAGTATGAAGGGCACGAGCGCCAGCGCAACGGACTCGGGCGCGTTGCCGCGCAGCAGGGCATCGAGGAACTGGTAGGGCGCGTAGGCATAGGCAACGCCGGCGACGATGCCGGCAGTCGGTCCGAACAAGTCGCGAGCCAGCAGGTAGGCGCCGATCGCGCTGCCCACGATGCTCAGCACGTAGACGAGATTCAGGGCCACGGGTAGGCCCATTCCCGTCAGGTACAGTGCCAGGGCCGAGTAGTACGACAGGGCCTCGCGGTAGTTGAAAAAAGGATAGCCGTATCCAAAGGCCAGGTCCGGCACGTAGCGCGAGAACACGGTGCCGTCACTGAGAGCGTGCCGCAGCGCGACCACGCGATGGTAGTGGAGGCCCCCGTCATGCGTGCACGGCGAGATGGTGCGCAGCAGGGGCGCCACGGCCACCGCACAGAGAAGAACCACAGCCAGAGCCGCGCGGTGATCACGGAGCCCAGCCAGCTTCGACGTGAGGTTGCGCGGCGACGCGGTGGTCACGAATGGCCTCCGCCCACGGTGAACCCGATCGGGAGGATCACCCGGTCCCCGGGCACCGATCGGCCGTGTTCGTCGAAGATGCACAAGCGATCGCCGCTGTCAGCGTCATACAGCCCCACCACAATCAAGTACTCCCCTTCGGGGGCACTCTCGCTGAGGGAGATTACCAGCGCATCGATGATGACCTGCCCGGGCGCCCAGCTCGTGGTGGGCGCGGCGCCCGCAGCCGGCAGCCGGTCTATCTGCCCGTGGGCCTGGCCATCCGGGCCGATGAGTTGCGCAAACACCGTGTATCCTGACTCTGTGGGCCCATCCGCCTGCCAATAGAGTGTGATGTCCACCTGGTCCCCTGGCTGGAGGACAGCCGCTGGTGTCGCGAGGTCGAAGCCGCGCAGGTGCACCACGGTGCCTAGGGTCAGATCCAACGGGTGGGAGATGTCGGTTGGCAGTGAGAAGAGCCGGTCTCGGCCCAACACCCTGATCGATGCCAGTTGCTCGTCCTGACTCCACACTTGGTGACCGCCGTCCCCCAGGATGTTGAGAGTCAGCGTATACTGGGCGGCCGGCAGGACAGGGTCAGCCCGCGGATAGTACCGTGCCTCGGAGGTGTCGTACGTGCGCCACTGGGACGTTGGGTATGAGGAAAGGCCGTCAATCTGTTCGAATGCCACCTCCCCTGAAGGGTCCAGAAGCCGGAAGCGAAAGCTATACTCGGTGCTTGGTTGGCCGGTAGCCGACCAGATCACGGGCAAAGTCACTTTGTCACCGGACATAACGTCCACCGAGGCCGGGACCACCACGCAGGCTGTGAACGGTCCGCCCACGAGCTGCCGGCCCACCGGACACGGCGCAGCTTGCCCTGTGACAGCGGGCGGCGCGACTGCTACATCGCCCAAGACGACGCGCACGCCACGGAACTCTCCCGTCGCATCCCAGGCCCCTAACTGCATTCCTTGGCTATCGGTGAGGGTGAGCAGCACCGAGTACTTGCCTGGCGCTATGTGCTCGGGTAGCTGCATCGCCATCACGATATCGGTCCATTCGCCCGGTGCCCATTCAGTGGTGGGAAACGCGTGGTCATTGACCACGGGCTGGCCGACCTCCGACCACACGTGGCCGTCGGTATCTCGCAGGTAGAGCGAGGCGTACAACTCAGTGGGCGTCGGCCCAGGCGTGCGCCATCGCGCAGTCACCGAGAATCGCCTCTGGACTGGCTCGGCGGGCAGTACGGTATCGACGAGCACAAGCTGGTCGCCGAAGGTCGCTGCGTACGGCCTTGCACCCGTGATCGGAGGGTCCGCGATCAAGTACTGGGATATCGTCGCGGATCCCACGCGCGCGGTTGCGATCTGCGTACCGACAACCGCCAGAGTGCGGCGTATCTGTTCTGCGGTAACAGAGGACGCCCCGCCATCGCTCACCAGCCATAGTCGCCCATTACTGGAGCTCAGCTCACTAATGAGGGCGGCGACGCTTCGTTCGTCGGGCAGGTTGGCTGCCGGATGGACCGTGCCCGGCCCACTGTAAGTCCGGACCAGCGGAGTATTGGCATCGGATACTATGGCCTGACCCGGCTCCACCTGGGCTGTCAGGAACGACGACTGCTCCTGGACCATCGTGTTGGTGTATATGGCGACGCGGTCGAGGAAACCGAGATGTGTCGTGTGGGCGGGTTGCTGGCTGAACATAGCACCAGCTGACCCCACAACGAAGTCGGCGAGCGACGCTCGCTCGATAGGCACGGTCTTGCCGGTGAACAACGGCGCAAAGGAAGGGACCGACGCCGCTGCCACGGTCAGCTCGCTGGCGTTTGGCTGCTCGTCCAGCCAGCGTGCCGCGGCTCCCATGCCTTCTCCCCAATCGGTTGGGAGCAGGTGACGGGCGGCCCACGGTCCTCCAAGGAGCGGGCTGAAATACATCAGGGGATTGGTTACGAAGGGGAGCAACATGGCCAACTGAAGGACAATGAGGGCGAGGAGGGGCAGCAGGGCGGCGCCAGTCCGCCCCCGACGGTGGCCGGCCGCGGGCGTCTCCTTGGAGCGGCTGCGCTCGCCACCGGCTCCAGCCAGCGCCAAGGCGGCGATCACGGTGAGGGGAGGAAGAACCGGCAGAAGGTAGCGGTCGAACTTCTTGGTACTCACCGCCAGCATAAGCACGTACCCAAGAACGAAGAGCCAGAGCCATGCCATTTCCAGGCGCAGAGACTTGCGCTGCCAGAACGCAACAACGCCCATAATCAGACCCACCAGGACAATCGGACTGAGGCGGTAGGGCAGCGCGACGGCGTAGAACCCAGGACCGTGCTCGAGAGCGTATTCCCCGGCGAAGAACGTGGGGGTCAAGGCGGTCGTGGATTGGTAGAGCGGTGCGGCGAGCAGGTCTCGCAGGGTCGCAAGCGGCGCGCTCCACATAGCAGGGTAAAGCGCAATGAACACGCCCGCGCAAGCCAAGGCCCACAGTGAGGCGAGGCCGAGCGCGCGACTGAAACTGATCCTGCGTGCCAACCAGGCCGAGCACAGCACCGTCACCGCGAATGCAGGGAGGATGACGGCAAGCGTCTTCGTTCCAACGGCCAGACCGCCCGCAGCCCCGCCGAGCAGAGCCCACAGCCAACCACGTTCACCGGGCCGCGTGGCCGCGAGGAGAGCAAAGACACAGATCGCCGAGAATGTCGCCAGCAACGCGTCGGTGTGGAGCAGGCCAGAGTGGCCAATAAGGAAGGCATCAAACGCTAGCAGGCCAAGCACCAGCAGCCCGATGCGGCGGTCGAAAAGGCGCACACACAGGTGATACACGACGGCCAAGCCCAGGACCGATGTCAGGGCGACGGCAGCGCGGCCGAATGGCAGGTAGAAGGCCAGGTGACGGATAGCCTCGGCATTCTCCGGCCCAAGCCATGCCATACGCCGGATCCAGTTGAGGTGGGGTCGGCTCTGAGCGGGAGCGATCAAGTGCCGCACTGCGACGCCAGCAGACCCGAGCCACATCGTCGTCACGCCCGGGTGCCCTGTCGATGGGACAGCGGCCCAGTCACGCGCGACTATGGCATCGGCGAAGAGGATGGATCGGTAGACCCACGCCGGCTCGTCTGGAGTCACGTAGCGTCCGAAGGGCGCCACGCGCACGACGAGCGCCGCCAGCAGAATGCAGACAGCAATCAGCGTGGCGCCGGCCGGCCGGAGCGCAACCGCCGTCGAGTCCTTCCACCGCTGGCGGAGGCGCCGCCACAACGTGGCATACGATCGGTCGCGGTCAGTGCTCACGGGAACAGTCGCTGGAACGGAGGACCAGCACGCCTCCAGACGCGGCCCAATGACGCTGCCTCCCGCGAAGACGTTCGTGCAGGCAATGTGAGGGGGACCGGGGAGGGACGATTCGCAGCGAGCGGTCCGCGGCCCTTGCGCAGGTCCTTCGCGCGCCCGGCATCAGCCAAGATAGCCCAGCGCGTGCAATCGCGCCTCAACCTCGGCCGCTTCCTCGGAGGAGAGCCCTGTCGCCTTCCCCGTCTCCGGGCCAACTGAACTGAACTGCACTGGGCGGGCGTGGGCGATTGCCTCGTCCAGCACACGCCCGTCCATATCTTCGGGCACGGGTAAGCCCATCAGGTGCAGGATGGTCGGCGCCAAGTCAACGATGCGGGCGCCCTCGAGAGTCACTCCCTGGCGGACTTCGGCCCCCCAGGCAACGAAGATGCCGTGCAAACGATGGCAGCCGGAATCCCCGCGGATCTGGCGTGTCACAACTCGGCTGTCGGCGGCGAACAGGGGGAATGCAATGGTGCGGAAACCGTCCATCACCACGTGGAGGTCAGGGCCTCGCGAACTGAACGGTCCGTGAGCCACTTCATCGCCCATCAACACGCGGTCGACCAGTGGGTGACCCGTGATCGGGTGCTTCAACTGGCCCAGGGCCTCGACAACTTGTTGACGCACAGCCTCGTATTCCGCGCCGTTCGAGACAATGCCCTCAGGTTGGGTGTCTCGCCGGTTGATGTACACCTGGCCCACGTGGCCCAGCGAGAAGGCCAGCGTCCGTGACCAGTCGACATCGTCGAAGGAGAGGAATCTGCCCACCACCTTGTTGCGGGTCGACTTCGAGACCTGCCAGACGTAGTTCTGCAGGCCGGCTCGTTCGATCAAGTGCCAGATGGAGGCAGGCGTCATCCCGGCGCGAAACAGGCCAGCCCGGAGCCGCGTCCACGCTCCAGGCTTCAGCCGCAGGAGCCCGTGATCCATGAACAGCAAGTTGAGGTTGACAACGTAATGCAGGGGACCAAACCCGTGGTCTGACATTACGATGACCGTCGTGTCGTCGGACAACCGGTCAGTCATTGCGCCGATGTAGGAATCGATTCGTTCGTAGATCTGTCGCACCGTTGGGCCGAACGCCGCCGCTGCCTCAGGATCGTACTGAGGGTGTGCCGGGTCCACGTATTTCCAGAGCGCATGCTGGGCGATATCGGTGGCCTGGAAGTGAAACATGAGAAAGTCGCAGTGATGGTCGGCCATCAATTGCAGCGCGTACGCCCCGCGACGGTCGACCATCTCCAGCAGGTCGGCTGCAAATTCCGCCGCGCGCCCTTGCTTGTACTGGACGTGCGGAGCGATGCGGTATGGGCCAAGCTGAGATGCGTAACGATCCAGCAGATTGGCAGGATAGGTGAACGTTGCTCCCACTGGTGAGAGCATCCCGCCCACGATGAAGCCGTTGCGCGGAGTGGGCGGGTCTGTGACCGGCACGTTCATTACGCCGGCGGTTCGCCCGCCCTCCGAGAGGAGCTGCCAAAGCGTGGGCGCCTGGATGGATGTCGCGTTCACCAGCTCGAACTTGGCCCCCGTGGGCAGTATGAAATCGAACACACCGTGCTTCCCCGAGTTCTTGCCGGTGGCGAACGTTGGCCAGGCAGGGGATGTGACTGGGGGAATTGTCGACTCGAGCAGGCCCTGTGCGCCCTCGCGCATCATCCGCGCCAGGTTAGGCAAGTTCCCCTCCCGGGCCCACGGGCGGATCAGATCGAAGGTCGCCCCATCGATGCCGACGACTAGCACGTGGCTCACGAAGTCTCCTCGCGCGGCCGGTTCGTAGCCAGCGTGGCTTGTGCCTCCGAACCGGGGCACTCGAGCACCTGGCGCACTGCATAGATGGGTTTGTCCTGCGCCTCGTGATAGGTACGCGTGAGAAGCTCGCCCAGCAGCCCCATCATCAGGAACTGCGCGCCCAACACGATCAGAAGCACGGCTAGTGTCAGCCAGGGGCTCGTACCGATCCTGTAGGCGCGGAAGCCCTCCATTCCGTAGAGGATCCCGTTCACCGCCTTGGCGCCGATAAGGTAGGTCAGGATGAGACCACCGACACCGCCGCTGAGCAGACCGACTGACCCGAATAGCTGCATCGGGCGGCTGGAATAGCTCAGGAGAAACGACACGGTCACGAGGTCGAGAATCACGCGCGGGGTGCGGGATAGTGCCCCGTAGTTGGATTTGCCTGCCTCGCGGGGACGGTCGTTCACAGGGACCTCGGTCACCCGCGCGCCGACGAGGCTTGCGACCTCCGGAATGAATCGGTGCAGCTCGCCGTAGAGGTGGATTTGCTTGGCCAGATCGCTGCGCAAGGCCTTCAACGAACA
>JAUVSX010000323.1 GCA_030596915.1 Chloroflexota bacterium
CGGTGCTGGACTCATCGCCGTATTCCGAAAACGGCTGGAGCCGTTACGACAAACCTTGCGCCACCCCCGGGTGTTCGTAGTGATCGCTTCAGCGGTTATCCCGGCCACATCCAGCGGTTCGTAGTACCCCCTTCGGCGGTTTCGGTGCTGGACTCATCGCCGTATTCCGAAAACGGCTGGAGCCGTTACCACAAACCTTGCGCCACCCCCGGGTGTTCGTAGTGACCGCTTCAGCGGTTATCCCGGCCACATCCAGCGGTTTCTAGTGCCCGCTTCAGCGCTTGCCCGGCTCGCGCCAGGTGACTAAATGTCGTCCCAGCCCTTGCCGTATTCCAGTACCGGGTATTGCTGCCACACATCGCGCAGCCACCCACGCCCGATGTGATCAAGATACCAGTGCACATTGCTCCACGGCCAATCGTAGGGGGACTCCGCCAGCCTACGTTTGACCGGGTTGTAGTGGATGTAGTTCACCGTTGTGTAGTAGTGGCGTTCCGAGCGCATCGCCCTGTCCGTGTAGCGATACCACACCTTTCGTCCCTCCCTGCCATCCTCGACGTTCCATGCGCGAGAGGTGCGCCCGTGGACTCGGCGCAAGACGTCACCAAGGGCCCCGAACTCCTCTATCCCCAGGAGGAGGTGGTAGTGATTCGTGAGGATAGCCCACGCGTGGATCTCGATGGTCATAAGGCTAAGCTGCTTGAAGAGTGACTCTAGCAGAGCCCACCGCCGCTCCGAGAGCCGGAGATGGTGAGCGTGCCCGTAGCACGGGGCCGTGACCAGGTAGACGTCTCGGCCACGTACAGGATGTGGTGGCTGGTGCGCAGGAAAGCCACGTGCAACGCGCTCTCGCACCAGCTCCTCCCGCTCCTCAGGCGTCAGATTACGGTACTGGTACATAGCAGTCGACCTTGCGCGCCACGTGGCTTGACGGACCCCTCCGGCACAGGACAGAACGGCTGAAGCCGTTACTACGAACCTTCTCCACGCCGGTCCGCTCCTACGAACAGGTGGACGCCGCCACGCCGCGTCATCGGCGCAACTCCGCGAGCAAACCCAGCGTTGTGAACGACGCGTGCAACGCGCGCCTCGTGCTCAATCGCAACCAGAGGGAAGGACGTGTGGAACAGCTTGAGCACCTGCCCTTGGTTCCAGGCATAGACCTCGGCAGTGAAGCCCGTGGCTAGCGCGGATCCAAGGGGGTTGGAGAGCAGCCCGCGGCCGGAGCGGCCAGCGGCGACGCAGCGAGGATAGAAGCCCCCAGGGCTACCTGCCCTCGCGCTCCGTGAGTTCCGGCCACACGCTGCGCATTTGCCAACAGTCCAGCGAGGCGAGCTTCGCCGGCCCGCCCCGCGCGAACAAGGAGACGCCGTGGCTGTCCTCGCGCTCGGGATAGGCCCGCAGAGTCAAGCACTGACGTCCGTTGACGAAGACCTCGATGATGCTGCGGTCAACGAAGATGCGCAGCCGCAGATGCTCGCCCGCCGCCAGCTCAAGTGGCCCGGTCTCTGGCGTGCGCGCAAAGACGTCGCTGCGCAGCGAGGCTGCCGAGACGTCGATCTGGAGCGCGCTGATGCCCAACCATCGGTCGGAATCGCGGAAGAGCGAGATGCGCGTCCGCTCCGCGCCATCGGGCGAGCGCAGAACATAGAGCCCGACCTCTCGCGCCTCGCCCGCATCAATCACAGCGTCGATCTCGATGGCCTTTCCTCTAACCCGATCAAGCACAACTTCCCCGTTGGCAGGAATATCGAGGGCGTCGATGTGCCGATGGCCGAAGCGAAGAGATTCCACCTCGGGCACCGGCTCAATGCACAGCGCGTTGTCCTCTCCCAACGAGAGATGGCGGGGCAAGGTCATTACGTCGTTCCAATCCTCTCTGGCCTTGCCCTCTTAGACATTGAAGATCGCGAGGAAGCGGCCTTGGTCGTCTATCGTCGCCGATGGCGCGTGCAGGTTGCCTACTGTTAGAGCGCCGTCGTTCATCCGACCGTGGTAGTCCGGGATGAGCTGGTGCGTCGCGCGGTCGTAGTCGCCGACGTAGTACTGGGCGGCGCGCTTGTGGCTGAAGTACAGCAGCATATGCTTGCCGTTGCCGATGGGCCAAAAGTTCGGAACGGCGCCATCCTCACCCGGCTCCGTGTAGAATCCACCCTCGATCAGCGGGCCCAGGTATTCCCACTCGGCCAGGTCCCGCGAACGGAACAGGTGATCCACGGCCCGGCAGTCGACCTTGATCGCGCCATCCTTGTAGGTGCCCGACAGCGCGTAGTAGCCGTCCTCCTCCTTCCAGATGCAGGGATCGAACACTCGGTAGGGTGCGCCCCTGTCGTCGACAGGCACTATCGGGATCACCGGGTTGCGCGGGTGTTTCTGCCAGTTGAGTAATAGCGGATCGGCGGCCGTAGCGATGGCGTTGCCAGCCTGGGTGCCGTGGTAGATGGCGACGACCCGATCCGGCTCGACGAGCGTCTGCCCGCTGTAGCAGTCCTTCTCCGTGTCGGGGTAGAGGGCCACAGGCAAGTCGCGCCAACGGATCAGGTCGTCGCTTACCGCGTGGCCCCAGTGTACCCGGTCCTGACCCTCGGGAACGAACTGGTAGAACATATGGTAGCGTCCCCTCCACTGGCACAGGCCATTGGGATCGTTCATCGCGTTTTCGGGTGGGGAGAAGTGGTACAGGGGGCGGTACGGGTCGGCGGCCAGTCGTCGCCGCGATTCTCCGAACCCCGCGAGTGCCTCGTCCGCCTCCAGGGCTTCGAGCTGCTCCTCAAGCGTCATGGGGTAGAGTGGCCCGCACAGTTCCTCGAACTTGTCCGTCATCTTCTGGCTCCTAGCCTGTCCTTGAATTCCACCAGACGTCCCCAGTCGTGCCCGAGCAAGCCGCGTATCGTACGGCCCGCCGCTCAAGTTACCTGACGGCGAACGACGCAACCCCACAGGTCCGACACGTGAACCGTGGCCCTGCACTGGCGCGGTCCGGACTCGACCCACAATGCATGTCGCATCACGTCACGGCTGTCCCTTCGAGCCGAAGGGTCGACTCTCCCGGGTGTCCACCCGTGGACCTTGAGCTTTGCTCAGTCGGCTGTGCAGACAAACGACATCCAAGGCCGGTGAGTGCATTCTACATCGATCTCGCGGACGGCGAAACCGGCATCAGCTAGCATCGCTTCCATTTCGGCGCGGGGGTAGCGCGCGAAGAAGCGCATCACGCCCTCGACGTAGCCCCCTTCCCAGCATTCACTGTCTCCCTCCTGAACACTCAGCATCAGCATGCCGCCCGGCTTCAGTACGCGGCGGATCCCGTGCAGCGCGCCGGGGGCCTCTCGCTTTGGCAGGTGCAGGAGGGATGCACAACACCACGCGCCATCGAAGCTTGCACCGCGGAGCGCGAGGCGCCGCATATCCATCAGTAGCAGCGAGCCTGTGGTCACGCAGCGGGCCCAGTCTAGCATCGCCAGCGACAGATCGACCCCCATCACCCGGATGCCCTGCGCTTCAAACCACCCCATGTCCCGTCCGGCACCGCAGCCAACATCAATCATGCGAGCGCCCTTTGCCGTATGCTGGATCAGCTTCTGCGCAAGCCTCAGCAAGACCTCGGGCATGTCGCCGCCGTTGACAGTCGCGTACGTCTCCGCGATCTGGTCGTATGCAGCTCGCGTTCCTTCGACGACGTCTTCCACGGTGTCGGCCGTAGCTCGCTAGGTGCCGCGCACGCCCACGGTGCGACTCACTTTCCTCAGTGCGTTGCACCTAGATAGCTGGGTCCGGGATCCACGTGCAGCGCACCTGTAAGGTGCACCGCACGAACCTATCGCCAACACTCCCCCTCGTGCCCGTGGTGGGTGGCGAGAACGGTCAGCGCACCCTGATGGTGCATCGTGTGCCTCAGCGCGTAGGCGTAGTGGCCCAGAAGCGTCTCGCCGGAGTAGTCGACGATATCAAACGGCGCGCTGAGGTCACCGTCCGCAAGCACCGTGAATTCCTGCTCGGTGCGGCGCTCGATGTCCGCCAGATACTCAAGTAGCGCCGCTTGCTTCGGGAGTTGATCGTCGCTCAGCTCCCACCAGCGGGCCTCCAGCTCGATTGCTGGCGCAAACTGACCATCCGCCCGGTCGAAGAAGTAGCCCTCCAACGCGAGAGCCGTATGCAATGCCAAGCGGGCTGGCGTGTAGAACCAGGAGATGCCAGAGGTCCACTCATCCTCCCCGAACTCCTCGATCGTGAACCGCACCATCGCGATCGCCTTCTTGATCTGGTCGAGCAAGTCCTCGGTCATCGTTACGCCCATCGCTGTCTCCTCTCACATCGAACGCAATACGGACTGGCAGTCCTTTGAGCTGCTTCACCCGAGTCTGCCGTTCAGTCGGACGGCAGGATTGGAGTCCTGCCCTACGGGCGCACCCCCACGGCTGAAGCCGTTACTACGAACCTGGGACCTGCCAGCCATCCCGCCCTTCAGATAGTCTTCGCACCGGCCCCAGGCTCACACCTTGAAGACCTGGATCCACGGAGCGGTCGAATACCCGGTGTCCTTGAAACCAATCTCGCGAACCGACCCAATCGTTGACCTCACGTGGTCTTCCTTTGCTGCCCCCCACCTC
>JAUVSX010000073.1 GCA_030596915.1 Chloroflexota bacterium
GAGGACGACGCTCAGCGCTTCGCCGTCTTCGGGCGGGCAGCGATCGCCGCGCTGAAGGTGCTTGATTGGCAGCCGGATGTGGTGCACGCCAACGACTGGCACACGGGGATTGTCCCGGCCTGGTTGGACACAGACGGGCGGCGCGACCGATTCTATCGACCCATCGCCACGCTCTTCACGATTCACAACCTGGCTTATCAGGGTATCACCAGGCGGCTCATCCTGACCTTTGCCCGGATGGAGTACCTCAAGCATCTCGCCGTTGAGGAGCCCGGGGGGGTGAACTGGACGGCTCAGGCGGTCTCGCACGCTGACCTGATTAGCACGGTCAGCCCGCGCTACGCCCAAGAGATCATCACTCCAGCGATGGGCATGGGGCTGGACCCGATTCTGAGGGAGCGGCAGAACGAACTTACCGGTGTGCTCAACGGCATAGACTACGGTCAATGGGACCCTGCCCAGGACGCCAAGATACCCCATCGCTTCACGGTTGATCAGTTGGACCGGCGGGTCGCCAACAAGACTGTCCTGCAACAGCAAGCCCGCTTGCCCGTGCGCCCCGATGTCCCGCTGATCTCAATGGTGTCGCGGCTTGACGCGGTCAAGGGCGTGGACCTGCTGGAGCCGGTGTTAACGTGGCTTCTCAAGCGAGATGCGCAATTCGTCTTGCTGGGCACCGGCCAACCGGAGTACCACGAGATGCTCGAGCGCGTTCAGTCGCGCTTCCCCAGCAAGATGCACGCGTTCCTCAGGTTCGACGATACGTTGGCACGGCGAATCTACGCCGGTGCTGACGCCCTCTTTATGCCAAGCGCCGTTGAGCCGTGTGGGCTCGCTCAGATGATCGCGATGCGCTACGGGTGCGTGCCGATAGTACGTGCCACCGGGGGACTTGCCGATACGGTCACGGACCTTGAAGGGGCGCCGGGTCACGGGACAGGGTTCGTTTTCTCGGACTACGGCCCGCAGGCATGTACGGCCGCCCTTGAGCGGGTGCTCGACACCTACCGCGACAGGAGGACCTGGAGCAGCTTGCAGAAACGGGGCATGGTGGCGGACTTCTCCTGGTCAGCGTCAGCCCGGCAATACGTGGCGCTTTACCGGCGCGCAATCGGATTGCACAGGGAATAGCGGGTACGATGCTCACGCTGGCGATGATCCTGGCGGGCGGTGCGGGCAGCCGTCTAAGCGCGCTGACGCAGAAACGGGCCAAGCCCGCCGTGCCTTTTGCGGGCAAGTACCGCATCATAGACTTCGCGCTTTCGAATTGCGTCAACTCGGGGGTCTTCACAGTTGGCGTGTGCACTCAGTACCGGCCACGCTCGCTCCACGACCACATTCGGACCGGCCAACCCTGGGATCTGGACCGAAACACAGGTGGGGCCACCCTGCCACAACCCTACGCAGGCCGCCGAGACGCCGACTGGCACCAGGGCACCGCGGACGCCATCTACCAGAACCCGGATTATGCCTTGCACTACAAACCCGACGTGGTCCTGATAATGGCTGGCGATCACGTCTACAAGATGAACTATGATGTGTTGACCACCTTCCACCTGGAGCACAGCGCGGACCTGACCGTCGCCACCTTGCGCGTGCCGCCGACGGACGCCTCACGGTTTGGAATACTCGAGACCGGCGAGGAGTACCGGGTGATCGGCTTCCAGGAGAAACCGGCACAGCCCAGGGGTGCACTGGCATCGATGGGCATCTACGCCTTCAATCCGGATGCCCTGCGGCGCGCGCTGGAGGCTGACCACTCTGACCCCGGGTCGCACCACGATTTCGGAGGGGACATCATCCCGGGAATGGTGGGGAGCCATCGCGTCCACGCGTTCCCATACCACGGTTACTGGGTTGATGCTGGCACTGTCGAGGCCTACTGGCAGGCGCATATGGACCTGCTCGTCGACAAACCTCCTCTCGGCCTCTTCGAGCGGGACTGGATCATACACACGCGCAGCGAGGAGCGCCCCCCTGCCAGCATCCGAGGGAGCGCCCAGGTGCAGCAATCCCTCATTTCCGATGGCTGTCTCATTGAAGGGATTGTCGAGCAGTCTGTGCTTTCGCCGGGCGTGGTTGTACGGCAGGGTGCCCGCGTATGCCACTCGGTTGTGATGACCGATACGGTGATCGAGCAAGACGCGATACTCGACCACGCAATCCTGGACAAGCTGATCCACGTAGGGGCAGGGGCGGAGATCGGATGCTGCGATGAATCTCTGATCGGCATCACCGCGGAACCTAGCCGCTACCTTACGGTCGTCGGGAAGAACACCCAGATCCCAGCTAACGCCCGAATCGGTCGGAGGTGTACCATTGCCGCCGATCTCGGTGAGGAGGCCTTCGAGACGGTCCGGATCCAAGACGGGGCCTACGTGGGTGGCGCCGGCGAGTGATCAGGTGAATCGTGCTCGATTTGATCCTCGCCTGCGGTAGGCTCAATCCCGGGCAAGAACCGGCTGGCCCGAACGCCGTTCTAGTCCGTCCCCATTTCAGCTCGACAGGCGAAACCGGCGTGCCACAGGCCGAGCCGCCCGCTGCGAGTTGGTGGCCACGAGCTGGGTTCTAGACCAGAGACGATGCATCAAGGGAACGCGGCGCCGATGGAGTTTCACATCTCTCGCGAGGCGCGCGAGCGCTACCACTTCGACCGTGCGTTCTTCTCTGTGAACGGGGAAGTCACTGTTCCCAGCGTGCACGCCGTGCGGATGTTCGCGCAGGAGATGAACCGTGGCCGGGACTTGGTCCGGTTCCCCGAGCAGGCGATCAGGGCGGGGCATCTCAACGCGATAGGTCTCATGGACGAGATCCTGCACATCGTCGTGGACCTGTACCGTGAGCAGAAGAACCCCGATGTCGCGCTGCGGGCGCTGGACTGGCTGTATGATCGGCTTGGGAAGCCGGCTGTCGCCACGACGCTGCGGGCCTTCGCGGACCAGTTTCCCCCAATTGCCGTCTACGGTGGGGATGTCGCGCTCGATGACTACCTGGTGGGAGAGACCGGTGGCGTTCCCCACCGTCTGATCGTGCTCGAGGAACTCGTGATGGTGTGGCTGGCTAATCGCAACCCAGCCTACGCGCCGTACCGGGAGCTGTTCGACGACACCGCGTTGGCAAGCGATACCGCTTACCGGCAGGTCATGTCCAGTCTGGAGGAATTCTTCGAAACACAACCCTCCTTTGGCCCTGCCGCTCAAGACCTTGTGGACATGCTGCACAGCCCAGCCGTTGCCGTGCCTCACTCCATCCCGGGTCAACTGGCGTACATTCAGGAGCATTGGGGCTACCTCCTGGGTCCGCATCTCTACCGGCTGCTGCGAGGCATAGACCTGATCAGCGAGGAAGAGAAGGTCTCTATGCTCGGTCCTGGGCCCAGTCGGGTGTACGAATTCGAGGGGCTCGAGGGAGAGCCGGAACGGTATAGCCGCGATCGCGACTGGATGCCCAGTCTCGTCTTGCTGGCCAAGAATGCCTACGTGTGGCTGGATCAGTTGTCGAAACGGTATGGTCGCCCCTTGACCCGGCTGGATCACATACCCGACGAGGAGGTGGAAGTTCTGGCTCGTCGGGGATTCAGCGGCCTCTGGTTGATTGGCCTCTGGGAGCGGAGTCCCGCTTCGCAGAAGATCAAACAGATGTGCGGGAACCCGGATGCAGTCGCGTCGGCGTACTCACTCATGGACTATCGGATTGCGGCGGATCTGGGCGGCGATGAAGCTTTCCAGAACCTGCGGGGCCGAGCGTGGGAGCGCGGCATCCGCTTGTCCAGCGACATGGTGCCCAACCACGTCGGCATCGACTCGCGGTGGGTCATCGAACACCCTGACTGGTTCATCGCCTTGGATCACAGCCCGTTTCCTTCGTACACTTTCCGAGGGCCTGATCTCTCGCAGGACGAGCGCGTAGGTATCTACCTGGAGGACCACTACTACGACCGCAGCGACGCTGCCGTTGTGTTCAAGCGCGTCGATCATTGGACCGGCAGCGAGAGGTACATCTACCACGGGAACGACGGCACCAGTATGCCGTGGAATGATACCGCCCAGTTGGACTACCTGAAGCCAGAGGTGCGGGAGGCTGTGATTCAGACCATCCTCCACGTAGCCCGCAACTTCCCCATCATCCGGTTCGACGCGGCGATGACCCTGACCAAGAAGCATACCCAGCGGCTGTGGTTCCCGGAACCGGGCGCGGGAGGGGCAATCCCTTCTCGCGCGGAGCACGGGCTCACGAAAGCGGAGTTCGATGCTCGAATGCCCAACGAGTTCTGGCGCGAGGTGGTCGACCGCATAGCCGAAGAGGTACCCGACACGCTGCTCCTGGCAGAGGCCTTCTGGCTCCTGGAAGGTTACTTCGTGCGGACGCTGGGCATGCACCGCGTGTACAATAGCGCGTTCATGAACATGCTCAGGGACGAGGACAACGCCAAGTACCGTACCGTAATGAAGAACACGCTGGAGTTCGACCCGCAGGTTCTCAAGCGGTATGTGAACTTCATGAATAACCCGGATGAGGAGACAGCGGTCAACCAGTTTGGCAAGGGGGACAAGTACTTCGGTATCTGCACCCTTATGGCGACGATGCCGGGCCTACCTATGTTTGGGCACGGCCAGGTTGAGGGGCTCTCCGAGAAATACGGGATGGAGTACCGCCGGGCCTATTGGGACGAACAGCCAGACGCTGAATTGGTTGAGCGGCACGAGCGGGAGGTCTTCCCGCTGCTTCACAGGCGTCGCCTCTTCGCCGAGGTAGACAACTTCCTGCTGTACGATTTCTACACGCCCGAAGGCCACGTGAACGAGGATGTGTTCGCATACTCGAACCGCGCAGGCGGGGAGCGGGCATTGGTCATCTACCACAACAGGTTCGCCGATACGCGCGGATCCATCCGAACCTCTGCTGCCTACGCGGTTCGGGATGGTGCAGACCTGCCCGCGCAGGCCAGCGATGCGCGATTGGTGCGAAGGACGCTCGGAGAGGGCCTCGGGCTGTCGAATGACGAGCACGCATTCACCGTATTCCGCGATCAAGCCAGCGGATTGGAGTACATCCGTAACAACCGAGAGCTGTTCGACAGCGGCCTAACCGTCGAACTCGGCGCTTACCAGCGCCACGTCTTCCTCGACTTCCGTCAGGTGCGCGATGACGGGGGCGCCCGATACAGTCAGCTCACGGCCTATCTGCAAGGTCGCGGCGTTCCGAGTATCGATGAGGCCCTAAGGGAGGTATTCCTTCAGCCGGTCCACAGTCCGTTCAGAGCGGTGGTCAACGCCGGTATCTGGCGCCGGCTGATCGAGGCGAGCGCGGCCGGCCCCGATGCGGATGCGACCCGCGAGCTGGACCGGCGCAACGCCCTGCTGCACGAGGTCGAGAAGAGCACAGCAGACGTGCTCGACGGCATCGGGCGGCTGCGCGATCGGCCTGGCGGCACATCCGAAACGTCAGTGAGGGAAGAGACCGCCCGCGAGGTCCGCGAGGAGCTGGAAGCCATCCTGCAGTTGCGGGCGCCGGCGCGCTGCTCCGGTTTGTGGCAGTCGCCGGAACTCGCGCAGGTCTTGGCGTATCTGCACGCGGACACACAGGACAACCATGCGACCTGGGGCACGCTGCTGGGGTGGCTCTGCGTGCACAACCTTGGGAAGGTCGCCGGTGAGGCGGAATTCGCCCAGATGAGCCGGAGCTGGATTGATGAGTGGATGCTGGGCAGGATCATCGCCGGCGCGTTGCAGGACCTGGGGCTGGACCAGGGTGCGGCCGCGTATGGCGTGTTGAGAATCAAAGTCCTGACCAGTCACCAGGATTGGTACAGAGTTGGTGCGCTTGAGGAGCCTGGGGCCTACCGAACGCTGGAATCCCTGCTGGTTGATACCGACGTGCAGCAGCTCCTGCAAGTTAACCGGTATCGAGGCATCCTATGGTTCAACAGGGAATCGCTTGAGGAACTGCTGTGGTGGATGATGCTGACAGCGAGTGTGGTCATCAGCGCTGGCTCAGACTGTGGGGAGACGTTGGCCGCCCAGCAGATCACCAAGGCCTATCAGACGGTCACGAACCTGCAGCAGGCC
Organism: Chloroflexota bacterium; assembly: GCA_030596915.1. GTDB lineage: Bacteria > Chloroflexota > Anaerolineae > B4-G1 > B4-G1 > JAUVSX01. The sequence goes on from JAUVSX010000073.1 coordinate 6,069, forward strand.
ATTGAGGAATCGGGGTTTCAGGTGGAACTGCTGCTCGAGGCTGCGCAGCGGCTGGGCTAGCCCCAAGCCTGCCATCACCCGTCTTGGCTATGGCAACCACGCCTCCGGCAAAGTGGAGACGCCACCCTGTCCTGTATCAAATCAACACCCGAGTCTGGCTTGCCGGGCTCTCGAGAGCACGCGGGTGTCGGATCGACCTGAGCAACGTCCCTGAGGAGGAGGTCGAGCACCTCGGGGGCCTCGGGTTGGATGGCATCTGGCTGATGGGGGTGTGGGCTCCCAGCCCGGCCAGCCAAGAGATAGCCCTCCGCGAGGCCGGTCTGCAATCGGAATACCGCCGCGCCCTGCCCGATCTAAGGGTGGAGGACGTTGTTGGCTCGCCGTTTGCCGTGTTCGACTACTCCGTCAGCGAGCGGTTGGGCGGCGAGACTGGGCTGCGCCAACTCCGCGAGCGCTTGGCTCAGCGCGGCTTGCGCCTCATGCTCGACTTCGTGCCCAATCACTTGGCCGTGGATCACGGGTGGACGAGGACGCACCCCGACTATCTGATGCAGGACTCGGACGGGGATGGCGGTCCGGGATATTTCACGCGAGAGGTGGATGGCCAACGGATTGCGTTCGCCCACGGGCGCGATCCCTACTTCCCACCGTGGACCGACACGGCGCAGGTCAACTACAACAGTCCAGCGGCGAGAGCCGCGATGATTGCCACACTGCAGGACATTGCTGATCGTTGCGACGGCGTGCGGTGTGATATGGCTATGTTAGTGACCAATCACGTGTTCCGCCGCGTGTGGGGCGCTCCGCGACCGGAACAGGCCTCGGCCTTGCTGGCGAGAGAGTTCTGGGATGAGGCGATTGCGGCCGTGAGGGATCGCCACCCAGGCTTCGTCTTCGTCGCCGAAGTGTACTGGGATATGGAGCGGGAACTGCAACAGCAGGGATTCGACTTCACCTATGACAAGCGGCTGTACGACCTTCTACGAGCGCAGGACGTGGGTGCGGTTCGCGATCACCTGGGGGACGACCGCGGATTCCAGAATCGCATGGCGCGCTTCATCGAGAATCACGATGAGCCACGCGCGATCGACGCCTTCGGGCGTGAGAGGTCCAACGCCGCGGCCTTGCTGATCGCCACGCTGCCAGGGCTGCGGATGTTCCACCAGGGCCAGTTCGAAGGGCGACGGACCAGATTGCCCGTGCAGCTCGCTCGCCTCCCCGCGGAGGAGCGCGACCTGCTGCTCGAGGGCTTCTACGGTCGACTGCTGAGTACGGTGGGTAGGGACCTCTTCCACGATGGAGAGTGGCAGCTCCTTCAGCCTCGGGCCGCGTGGTCAGGCAACGGGTCATTCCGCAACATCGTCGCATACACATGGACCTTGGGGGTCGAGGAGATGGCGCTCGTTGTCGTCAACCTGGGCGACCACAGATCTCAGGCCCGCATCCCATTCCTTTCGAAGATGTGGGGAGGCAGGACCTGGGCGCTGCGCGAGCTGCTGGATGAGGGGTCCCCTCGACCCACGAGCTACATCAGAGATGGTGACTTGCTCATGTCCGAGGGGCTGTACGTCGAGCTAGAACCAAACGGGTACCGCTTCTTGTCCGTGGAGCCGGTCGAGAATGGCTGATACCGAGAGAGACGGCAACGGTGCGGGGAACTCTCGCCCGATCCCGTACAGCGACATCGATCTGGCGCACTGGCGCGAGTATGACCACGTGTGGACCGATTCGCTTTGGCTCATCGATGCCCGTGATCGCACCGGCGGGCACGCACTCGACTACCACGGCAACTTCGTCCCACAGATCGCCACGCAGGCCTACCTGCGGTACACGAAGGAAGATGACATCGTCCTGGACCTGTTTCTGGGATCCGGAACATCGGCGATCGAGGCGGTCAGGCTGAATCGCCGGCTGATCGGCGTCGAGCTGCAGTCCGATCTGGTGGAGCGTGCACGCAGCAAGGTGCCTGCTGAGCACCTGGATGACCGCATCCGTCTACTCCAGGGAGACTCGGGGGCCGCGCAGACAGGCGCGGGCGTGCAGAAGGCGCTGGGGCAGATGGGCGCTGAGCACGCTCAACTGCTGATGCTCCATCCCCCGTATCACGACATCATCCGTTTCTCGGAGGATCCTGCCGACCTCTCCAACGCGCCAGACGTGGACGAGTTTCTCGAGCGCTTCGAGACGGTCGCGCGCCAGGGGTTCGAGCTGCTGGAGCCAGGGCGGTTCGCGGTGTTGGTGATCGGCGACAAGTACGGGGCTGGCCGGCTCGTACCGCTCGGTTTCTACTGCCTCGATCGGATGCAGCGCGCTGGATTCTACACCAAGGCAATCGTGGTCAAGAACATCACCGGAAACGAGCGCGGCAAGGGGCGGACGAGCAACCTCTGGCGCTACCGGGCGCTCGCCGGTGGGTACTACATCTTTTGCCACGAGTACGTCATCGTCTTTCAGAAGCCGGCCGTGGGGTAGTGCTTAGCGGGGGCGCCTCTGGCACGGGCGAAGTGGCACCCCGCTGGCTTGCCAACAGCTTCCAGAAACAGTTGGTCGGTTCCATACCTACTAACACCGCCGGTGCACCTTGGCGCTCCCGCAGGCTTTCCAGTCGCCGGTAGAAGTAGTCATAGCCGCTTCGGTCATTGGGGAATCCGAACCGGCCCAACTGCTGGGCGTGTTCATCAAGCACAGCAGCGACGTTGTGGTCTGGGCCTAGGTCTACACCGACGAACAGCGTGCCCGGGTTGACAGCCGCTACCTCCTCCCGCGGGGCTCGCCAAGCCAAGACGAGAGGACAACGGTCGTCGCCCCTTGCCCCCCCCGGAGCTGCACTATCCGAACTCCCCTTCGCATCAGACGCGCTTAATCTATGGGCGGCTGACACTTAGTGTGGTATGATGTCGCCGCTGAATTACTGAGGGAAAGACAAGGAGAAAGGGTCCGGACCTCGAGGCAGAGAGGTCCACGATATCCGTCGCTAGGTCGGGACAGACGACGGCCGGACCAGTGTACAGGACTACAGAGGATGAGAACCTAACCGGACTGCTATCCGTGCTTCGTGCGCCAAGCGCTGGATGCGGCGCGCGTGGCCGGAGCGAGCCAACGCCAGCAGAGGGCGGTGCTGAACCGCGTCTTCGACGTGCTGCAACGGGCTGTGAACGCCAGATCTGAGAAGAGGAAAGGAGGAACGGCTACGCCAAAGACTCAACCAGAGCAGCACTGTGTAATCCAATGGTGAAATGAAGAATCCGAGAAAGTAAAGGAGAATAGAATGACCCTAAGAGAGTACAAACCCGGAACCGCTTTCACGGGCGTTGTCGGACGCACGTACGACCAATCCGAGCCAGCCTGGCCGGAGCCGCCCCGGGCCAAGGAGGGCGCGCCCAATGTGTTGTTCATCGTCTTGGATGACACCGGCTTTGGGCATCTTGGTTGTTACGGCAGCCCCATTGCGACACCCAACCTGGACAGGCTGGCGGAAGGCGGGGTGCGTTACAGCAGCATGCACACGACGGCGCTGTGTTCACCCACCCGCGCCTGCATCCTCACCGGGCGCAACCATCACTCCAACAATATGGCCTGCAGCACCGAAGGCTCGACTGGCTATCTTGGTTACAATGCCAACATCCCCTTCGAGAATGGCTTCCTGTCAGAGATGCTCCTGCAGAACGGGTACAACACCTACGCGGTGGGCAAGTGGCACCTGACCCCGGTCGACCAGATCTCGGCAGCCGGACCTTACGACCGCTGGCCGTTGGGGCGTGGCTTCGAGCGTTACTACGGGTTCTTGGGCGGTGACACGCACCAATACTACCCCGAGCTGGTCTACGACAACCACATCGTCGAGCAGGAAAAAACACCGGAAGAAGGCTATCACCTGACGGAA
>JAUVSX010000424.1 GCA_030596915.1 Chloroflexota bacterium
ATGTGCAGGTGCTCGGACTTCGCAGGCCCGCCCCGGTCTCTCACCAACCCACCCCATCCTGATCCTGCAGCGGACCAGCACGCGAGGCGAGCCCACAGTTGCCAAGACCGTACCTGATTCTAGCTCTCCTGCGCCAGCAGTCAACAGGCGCTCCGGCAGGAGGAAGCGTAGAGGCTTGGGCTACGCGTAGACGTCGTGCGCCCAACCGCGGCGCGGGCGCCCAGTCAATGCGGGGGGAAGACCGCGGAGGATGGCCGACACCGACACCCGGCTTCGACCGGCGAGGCGCGAGTGACTCCGACAGGAAGCATCACTCCTTCGTTCGCATATGGGGGTAGAGGATGACCTCGCGGATGCTAACCTGATCCGTCAGCAGCATGATCAGACGGTCGACGCCCATACCAAAGCCGCCGTTGGGCGGCATGCCATACTTCATCGCACGGAGGTAGTCCTCGTCCAGAGGATGCGCCTCCTCATCATCCGGTCCGTAGAGCTGCCCCATTTCGATGAAACGCTGCTCTTGGTCGAACGGATCGTTGAGTTCGGTGAAGGCGTTACCCAATTCGAGACCGCCGATGAAAAACTCGAAGCGCTCTACGTGCATCGGGTCGCCGGGCTTGGCCTTGGCCAACGGTGAGATGTCGCGCGGGTAGTCGATGATGAACGTCGGCTGGATCAGCGTCGGCTCAACGGCGCCCAGAAGACCCTTGTCAATCAGGTAGCCCCAGGTGGCATCCGTCCTCGCCGCTAGCCCCTGCGCTTCCATTGCGGCTGCGAGCTCGGGGGCGGTGGGGTGGCTGGCATAATCGACGCCGGTGACCTCAAGCGCAGCCTGGCGCAGAGTAACACGCCGCCACGGCGGGCTGAGGTCGATCTCGTGGCCCTGATACTGAATCACCGCAGAACCGAGGACTTCCTCCGCAGCGTAGGCGACCATGTCCTCGGTCAGCTCCATCACGTCGTGGTAATCAAGATAGGCGGCGTAGAACTCCAACTGGGTAAACTCGGGGTTGTGCTTGTGAGACACTCCCTCGTTCCGGAAATCATGCCCAATCTCGTAGACGCGCTCGTACATCCCCACCACTAAACGCTTGAGGTAGAGCTCGAATGAGATGCGCAGATAAAGGTCTTGATCGAGCTGGTTGTGATGCGTGGTGAACGGCCGAGCTGCAGCGCCGCCATAAAGCGGCTGCAAGATAGGTGTCTCGACCTCGAGAAACCGCCGCTCGTCGAGGAAACGCCGGAGCGCGCTCATCACGCGGGCCCGCACCCGAAAGATCTCGCGAACACCCGCGTTCGACGCCAGGTCAGCGTACCGCTGGCGGTAGCGCTCCTCCAGATCTGAGAACGCCGAGAAACGCACCGTCTCCCCGTCCTCCTCCCGTTCCTTGACGACGGGCAGTGGACTGATCGCCTTGGCGAGCATCGTGATGCGGTCAGCCAGAACACTGATCTCCCCAGTCCGCGTGCGCATCAGGGCGCCATGCGCCCCGACGAAGTCGCCCAGGTCGAAGTTCTGCTTGAACATTCGATAGGCGCCATCACCAAGCTGCTGCACGCGCAGGAAAAGCTGGATCGCGCCAGTGCCATCGTCGATGTGGGCGAAGGTGACCTTGCCCATGGTTCGGATGCTGCGCAGCCGGCCGGCCACCGCCACACCAGCGATCTGAGCGCCCTCCGCACCCTGCCCCTCGGCGGTCTCGAGCGTTTCCAGCGCCTGGCTGATTGTGTGAGTACGGTCGACGCGGTGGGGGTACGGATCAACCCCAGCCTCTCGCAATCGCTCCAGCTTCGCGACGCGCTGCCTCTCAAGTTGCGATCGCTCCACGTTGCCTCCCCGCTCCCGTACGAGACACACCCACGCCGGCCGCCTCGACGGCTCGGCGTGGGCCAAATGCAGCCAACACGCAGCCACCTACTCGATCGACACTATCTTGAACGCCAGGACCCCAGCAGGGGCGTTGACCTCCGCCGTCTCCCCTACCCTGCAGCCCAATAGCGCGCGCCCCAGGGGCGACTCGTTGGAGACCTTTCCCTTCGTGGGATCGGCCTCGGCAGACCCGACGAGATGGTAGGTCTCGGGCGGACCCGAACCCTCCGCAACGGTGACGCGGCTGCCGATTCCGACCGTCTCGCGCGGCCCCTGCTCCTCGATAAGGACGGCGCTCGCCAACGCGCGCTCGAGCCAGACGATTCGGCCCTCAACGAAGGACTGCTCGTTGCGCGCATCCTCCAGTTCGGCATTCTCCAGCAACTCACCCTCCCCAAGAGCATCATGGAGGCGCTTCGCCACCTCCTGGCGCTTCGTGGTGCGCAGATACTCCAGCTCTCGCTGCATCTCTGCATGCCCCTCTCGGGTCAGGAACGTTTGTCGGTCAATCACCATCGCTCATCACTTTGCCCACAAACTCAAGCGTTCAGCCCCTCTGCGCCGCTCTCATTGCCTGCCGTTGCCCCCCGAACGAACCTTAGGGCATTGAGTACCGCGCGGTGCCTGGGGCAAACCAAGAGTAGGTGCGCGCTTGAACGCCGGATACCGCCAGCGCAATTGCGCTGGGTCATACACGTGGCCAGCACGTGCCTAAAAGAAACACCCTACGTTGCATGAAGACACATCACTCCAACGTTGGGTTGAACGATTATAGCGCAAACCCAGGCATTTGCCAAGTCGAGTCCCGAGTGCTAGAATGAACCCATACGCTAACCGGAGAGAACTGCATGCTCGACATTCGGCTCATCCGCGAGCAACCAGAACACGTAAGGCAGGAACTAGCCCGCGTCAACTCAGATCCTGCCCAGGTGGACGCGGTCCTCAGCCTTGACCTTCGTAGGCGCGATGCCCTCGCATTGGTCGAGGGTCTGCGTGCCGAGCGCAACCGGGTGTCGAAGTCTATCGGACGGATGCGAGCCCAGGATGAGCGCGAGCACCTGATCATTGAGATGCGTCAGGTCGGGGAGCGCATCGGTGAGTTGGACGTTGACCTGCGCCAGATAGAGATCGACCTGGACGCAGCGTTGCTGGCGATGCCGAACCTACCGCACCCGAGCGTACCCGTCGGGCCCGACGAAACCGGGAATATCGTGCTCGAGACCTGGCGTGAGCTACCAGAGTTTGACTTCGAGCCGGTCCCGCACTGGGATCTTGGACCGGAGCTAGGCATCATCGACTTCGTACGAGGAGTCAAGTTGTCTGGCAGTCGCTTCTACGTCTTGCGCCAAGCAGGGGCGCGACTCCAACGCGCACTGATCAATTGGATGCTCGACGTTCACACGAGAGACCACGGCTACACTGAGATATACCCGCCCTACCTGGTGAAGGAGCAGTGCCTCTGGGGCGCCGGCCAGCTTCCGAAATACGTCGACAACATCTATCGCGACGTCGAGGATGACCTCTGGCTTGCCGGCACGGCCGAGATACCGCTCACCAATCTGCATCGGGACGAGATCCTATCAGCCGACGAGCTGCCGATCCGTTACGTCGCCTATACTGCGTGCTTCCGCCGCGAGAAGATGAGCGCCGGGCGTGACGTGCGTGGTATCAAGCGCGGGCACCAGTTCGACAAAGTCGAGATGTACAAGCTCGTGACGCCGGAGACAAGCTACGACGAACTGGAGGCGATGGTGCATGACGCACTCCAGATCTGCAGGGGACTACG
>JAUVSX010000487.1 GCA_030596915.1 Chloroflexota bacterium
ACGGGCCCGACCGGATCGAGAGGTATGCGAAAGGCTGGCACGCTCACGTGGAGCCCAGAAAGGCGCACCTACTCATACTGCAGCGCGTCAGTCACCCGCAGGCGGGCCGCTTGCTCTGCCGGCCGATCGCCGCTAGCTGCGAAACGACAATCGATGCCGCGATGCCAATCACCAGGGTTCTCAGGTGCCCGGCCTGCGCATGGTTCTAGTCAGGCGCAGTGTGGGAGATCGTTCGATTCTCCTGCACAGTCCGAATCACGAGGCATCCGTGCCAGAGAGCAAGCACGAGCACCAACAACACTACGGGAACGACCTTCCGGGAAGCTCTGCAGCTTCCCGGAAGGTAATGATGATCCGCCACGGGAGGCGCTAGAAGCGCGTCGTCACCAGCTCGTGACCATCTTGATCCGCCACTCGCCGCGCCATGGTTCCGCTGTACGTCAGCCACCTCAGGGGCAAGCCCCGACCCAGATCGAAGCGGTACGGCACCGGCCCGTAGCGAATGTATATCGTGTTCGGAATCATCAGCGAGATTGCGGTCACGTGGGACCAATCGAAATCGAGCTTCCCGTCCGGTCCCTGCCAGATCAACCGCTCGTCAGTGATCAGCGCCCGACCCTCGCCGACGGTCTCGTGGTCCGAGTACTCGCGCCTGCCGCGCGGCATGACCCGAGGTGCCTCGCGGTCGGCGTAGCCGTCGAATAGGGGGCTAGGACGATAGGCCTGAAGCTTAACGCGCTCGCCCTCAAGGTAAACTTCCTCGCCGGGACGCAGTTCCACACCCTCGACCGCGATGGCCGACGGCTCGAATCCCCTGCGCGCCTCATCGTGCCATCTCGTGAGCGCCATGTCCAATCCAACAACATCCGGGTGCCCCTCCTCCACCCTGAGGCGGAAGTCGTGGTGGACGACGTGCTCCAGGGACCACCTGGTTCCACAGGCCCGACATCGGATCTCGTCGCAGCCCAGTATGGGGATGCGGTGGAACACGCTTCCCTCGGTGTGGCACATCGGGCAGCGCCACAGTAGGTGCCTGACGCCCAGCCTGAGCATCGACGCTTCCTTTGCGCCTTCATCCGGCCAGGCCACGGCCGGCTCGCGCGCTGGCTTCAGCGCGATCGGCTCCTGCACTGGCTTGCCGTTCCTTGTGGGAGGGCCTGCCCAGTCTGCCTCCGTGCCCGGCGAGTAGCGCACCTTGGTGAACTCCTCGAGGATGCGCTCGTTCACCAGCCGCAGGTCTTCCGCGCTGACGGCCATCTGAGGCTCGTCGCACAGCGTGAAAGGCTTGCCGACATTGAGCGTCAGCCGCCCGCGCAAGTACGGCTGCATTCGCCACAAAGGCATGATGTCGTACATCCCGATGGAGGCCAAGGCCGGCACGATCGGCGCGCCCGTGTGAAGCGCCAGCCACGGCAGCGCGTTGCCCAGCGCCATCGGCCGTCCATCCAACGGTGCGTCACCCTCCGGGTTGATGATGACGAGTCCGCCGCGCTGCAATACCCTGACACCGTCGAGCAGTCCCAGCGCAAGGCGGCCCGCGCCCTGGGGCCTCAGCGGCTTGATCTTGCCCTCGCTGTCGGCCCCGACCTTTCTGAAGAACTGGAAGGACCACAGCTCCTCCTGCATGTACGACTGCACGTTGTCCGGGTCTTCCTCCATGAACTGCTTCAGCATCACGATGGAGACCCAGCCCGAGACGAACATCGCGAGGGCCGAGTACTCGTTCAGTGCGAGAATGAGTGGCCCCTGTGACGGAAGGTTCTCCTCATTGACCACCCGGAATCCCCACAGCAAGCGTGCCAGACCCGCCGCTACGTAGAACGGCGCCTGCTGGAGTAGCGCATCCAGCCGCTGCCGAAACGTCACGTCTTCGGCGTCCCTCGTCCTGTTGTCGCTCCCACTGTCTGCCATGTCCGATTCCTCCTTCTTCCCTCGCCACTGTCAGGCCCGCTGCGTCGAGACGGCAGCGCCAGGCGCGAGCTTGCGTGCGCGGCACGAGGAGCAACGCTCCGCGCTGTCCGGTTGTCCGATCGGGCCTGCGGCGCGCTGCGCGACGGTCCTCTAGTACTTTGACAGCGTCAACTCGTGACCCGAGCTGCGTGGTGCCCGCTGCGCCATCGTGCCAGCGTAGAACAGCCACTTCAGCGGGATTTCGCCCGTCAGAGGGAAGCGGTACCGCGCAGTGCCGTACCGGATTCCCAGGATGTTCTGCAGCCAGATCGCGACGGCTGTGACAGTCCCCCACATGAACTCGAGCTCTCCCTGCGGGCCCTGCCAGAGTATCCGCTGGTTCGTTAGAAGCAGCCGCCCGGAGCCGAGGCTCTCCCACTCAGCCAGCGGCGGTTTGCCGTGCTCGCGCGAGGCGGGCGGCTCGCATCCAGTCCAACCGTCAAAGAGCGCGCTGGGTTGGTGAGGTAGTAGCTCTACGTCCGGCTTCTCGAGGTAGACCTCCTCGCCGGGCAGCAGCTCCGCGCCGGTCACGGCGATCGGGTCCGGGCGGAATGCGTCCTTCATCGCGTCATACCAGCTCGTGAGCGCCATGTCCAGACCAACGACGTCTGCGTGTCCCTGAACGACCTTGAGTCGAAAGTCCTGCTCGAACCGCCGCTCTAGCTCCCACAGAGTGGCGCACGCCCGGCACGTGAGGGTCTGGCGTCGGAGCCAAGGTCGCCTGTGGACGAGCGCCTCATCGGTGCCACAGACTGGGCAGCGCCACAGCAGCCAGGTCAAGTCCGGCCCAGCTCGGTCGTCGGCGTTGGGCAGCTCAACGGTCACGGGCTCCGAGGCTGGCACGAGTTCGACAGGTCCGGGAACCACCCTCCCGTTCAACTTGGCAGGACCCGCCCACCCCTCAATGCCTCCCGGCCCATACACCAGCCTGTCGAACTCCTGCCGCACCCGCGCGTTGGCCCTCTGGAGGTCCTCGTCCGTCGCGCGACGAAGGGGCTCATCTGTCAATGTGAA
>JAUVSX010000292.1 GCA_030596915.1 Chloroflexota bacterium
GATCGGGAAATGGCACCTGGGGGCTTTCGATCCCCGGTATCACCCCAACGCTCGGGGGTTCGACGAGGCAGTCTGCTTCCGCGGGGGCATGCACGACTACTACCAGTGGCGGTTGGAGTACGACGATACCGTCAGGCGCGCCGACGGCCGTTACCTGACAGACGTCTTCACCGAGGAGGCTGTGCACTTCATCGAGAGACACCAGGGCGAGCCCTTCTTCCTGCACTTGACCTATAACGCGCCGCACACGCCGCTGCAGGCCCCGGAAGAAGAGGTGCGTCCATTCGCCGAGACCGGGCTGTTTACGAGGGGCGTAAGCACACTCTACGGCATGATCCACCGCGTGGACAGCGGGGTCGCGCGCATCCTCGAGACACTCAGACAGCGTGGCCTGGAAGAGAACACCATCCTGCTGTTCACGAGCGACAATGGCCCCCAGTTCGGTGGCGAGGGCGACGACTGCACGACCCGTTTCAACTGCCACTTCAACGGCGCCAAGGGCGTTGTCTACGAGGGCGGTATCCGCGTGCCGATGATCGTACGCTGGCCGGCGGGGTTCTCCGGCGGGCGCCAGGTTCACGATATGGTTCACTTCTGCGATTGGTTTCCCACGCTTCTGGCCGCCGCAGGCATTGACCTGCCCAACCAACTGAAGATCGACGGCGTGGACGTGCTGCCCATCCTGCGGGGAGAGGGCGGGCAGACCTGCACGAAGCGCTTCTGGCAGTGGAACCGCTACACGCCGCTCGTCACCTGCAACGCCGCAATGCGCGATGGGGACTGGAAGCTCGTGCGCCCGGCGATTCGCGAGGCGATGCACGTCCCCGACTTGCAGTGGCTGCGCGTCTCGATGTATGAGCCTGAGCACTTCATCGCCAACGGCATCATCCGCGAGCCGGATCCTGCACGGAACGTGCCGCCCCCACCGCCGCCGGAGCTCTACAACATCGCCGAGGACCCCTTGGAGCGACACGACCTCGCTGCCGCGTACCCCGCCCAGGCGCACAGAATGTTGTGCGAGTTGGAGACGTGGTTCGAGGACGTCGAGGCTGACCGAGCCACGATCGACGACGCGTGACACCGTCTCCCCGGCGCCGCAGCTTGCTGCGGCACATCTCGTCCCACAAACAAAGAGGGGATTGGACTCCCCTTCCCCCCTTTGTGGGGGAAGGGGTTGGGGGATGGGGGGGGCGGGGGCTAACCCTCCACGATCCGCAGGAAACGACGCTTCCCGACCTGCAGCACTTGCTCTCCCCGCGGCACTATCTCCACGTCGATACTCGTCACCGTCTCGCCATCCAACTTGACGGCTTTCTGCTGCACGAGGCGGCGAGCTTCGCTCTTGCTACGGGAGAAGCCAGCGGAGTGGATGACGTCCACGACGTTCACCGGGCCGCTGAGTACGCGGGTCTCCATGCTGTCCGGCAACTGCCGCTCCTGGTGAACCCGCTCGAAGTGCGCTGCAGCCTGGTCAGCCGCTTGGTCCCCGTCAAACGCCGACACGATCTCCCAGGCCAGCCTCTTCTTGGCCTCCATTGGATGAAGCACGCCTTGCTCAACGTCGGCTAGCAGCTCCTCGGTCTGGTCGGGCGTCCAGCGCGTGGCGAGTTCAAACCAGTTACGCATCGCCGCGTCCGGGAGGGACATCGTCTTGCCATACTTCTCCTCTGGAGGTTCATCGACGCCGACGTAGTTGCCCGTGCTCTTCGACATCCGCAGCACTCCGTCCGTGCCTACGAGGATAGGGAAGGTCAGGCACACCTGGGGCTTCTGGCCTCTGGCCTCCTGCAGCTTGCGGCCGGCAAGCAGATTGAACAGTTGCTCGGTAGCGCCCAATTGCACGTCAGTCTTAAGCTCGAGGGCGTCGTATGCCTGCATCAGTGCGTAGAAGAACTCATGCAGCCAGATAGCATCTCCGTTGGCGTGCCGTTTGGCGAAGTTGTCCCGTGCCAGGAACTGCTGCACAGTGAAATGGGCGGCCAGACCGATCACATCCTCGAAGGTGAGGCGGCTCAGCCAGTCCGCGTTGTAGCGCACCTCCGTCAGCTCAGGGTCGAGTATCCTGAATGCCTGCTGCGCGTACGTCTCCGCGTTCGCGGCCAACTCCTCCGGCGTGCGGCGCGGGCGCGCGCCGTCCTTGTCCGACGGGCCGCCGATCAGCGCGGTGAATGTGCCAACGAGGAAGATCACGTGGTGGCCCAATTCCTGGAACTGGCGCAGTTTTCGCATCGTCACGGTGTGGCCGAGGTGGATGTCCGGCGCGGTGGGATCGTAGCCGCAGTACACGCGCAGTGGGGCCCCCGTATTCTGTGATTCGATCAGCCGCTCGCGCAGCGCGGACCGCATGTTTTCCTTGGTCCTCTCGTCGCCGAATTCCGCTCCGCTCATCAGAATGGCGAGTTGCTCATCAATAGTCATTTCGCTCACTGGACGTCTCCTTCAATGGCTTGCACGAGTCTGGCTTCGTTCTCGGGGCAGCAAAAAACCCACTTGACGTGGGTTCGGGGGTCGGCGGATCGTGCGCTGAGCGGCACAAGGCGCTCGAGGCACCTGCCGCCGCGCTACTATCCGCTCGAATAGATGTACGTGTGGTATCTCCGACACAGGTGATGCAACGTCAGCACCTCATAGAGACAAGTTGAGCGGATTATACCGCAGAGTCGTGTTCGAGTCCAGGTTCGCAATGTGGGTCTCGGACGCGCGACCCTTTTTGGCGGGACACGAGCGGCTCAGCGGCTGCGCCCGCACCGCGCCACGGCACCAACTCTGTGCGTCGGCGCTTGGCCCGCGCCTGGCCGCGTGCTATAATCATCCTGTCATCCGATCGTGGGGGAGGTTGCTTGCGACGTAGAACCAGCATCATCATCTGGGCCGCAGTGGTACTCGCGGTCATCGCCCTGTTCCTGACGTGGCAGGTCATGGGCTTTCGTGCAGCCCGGCGCACGCTGCCCGAAGGCATGACCCTTGCTGGCGTGCCAGCCGAGGGAATGACACGAGACCAGGTTCTAAACGTCCTTGAGGTGGCCTTTGCCACCCCCCTGGACGTCTTCTACGAAGAGCAGCAGCTCTCCCTCGGCCCGGATGCCGTCGAGCTTCAGTATGACGCTGCGCAGACGGCCGCAAGTCTCGATGCGGTCATCAAGGCGAGGGGAGGCGTGGATGGCTTCATCGCTTATGTCCTGCGCCGCCCCCTGGGCCCGGTCGATGTCCCGGTGGCGGTCACGTATTCGCCCGACCGGCTGGAGGGTTTCCTCGCCCGCGTGGCTGCACAGTACGACCACCCGCCCCAGGAGGCGGTTCCGCTCCCAGAGACTCTCGCCTTCCGTCCCAGTCAGCCGGGGTATCAGATGGACTACGAGGCCTCTCGCGCCCGTGTAGCCAACGGCCTGACCTCGGCCGTCGAACACCAGGTTCACTTGGCCGTCCAGACGGAAGAGGCGCCCCCCTCCAGCAATGACGTGCTCGCCCAGATGATCGATTCCCTCCTTGAGGGCCATACGGGGTTGGTTGCCGGAGTCTTCATCAAGGATCTGCAGACGGGAGACGAGCTGGCGTACAACGCCGATGTCGCGTACAACGGGCTCGGGGTGCTCAAGATAGCGGTGATGGAGGAGACGTACCACGCACTGGACCTACCCTTGAGCCCGCAGGTAACGGACTGGCTGAGTGATACGATGGGCGCCACCGACAGCAATGAGACGGCCAACCTGTTGCTCCAGGACGCTATCGGCGGAGGCGATGCCTATCAGGGCACAGAGAAGGTCAGCGCCGCGATGAGATACCTCGGGCTGGTGAACACCTTCATGGCGGCGCCCTACGATGCGGAAGCCGTACCCGTGACGATCTCCACACCGGCAAACTCGCGCACCGACGTCACGACCAACCCTGAGCCCCATATGCAGACCACTCCTCTGGATGCAGGGCTTCTGCTCGAGATGATCTACCAGTGCAGCAACGGCGGGGGCCCGCTCGTTGTTGCCTTCCCCAGCGCAGTCTTGCCTGCAGAGTGCGATGAGATGCTGGATTGGATGGCTCAGAATTGCATCGACTGCTTCACCGAAGTGGGCGTACCGGTGGGTACGCGAGTGGCGCACAAACAGGGCATCAGCGCGGACACGCATGCCGACGCGGCGATTGTGTTTGGACCTGAGCGCGACTTCGTGCTGGTGGTGTTTCTGCACCGTCCGAACTGGCTGCCGTGGGAAGAAAGCGCGCCCCTGATCTCCGACATCGCGACGGTGACCTACAACTACTACAATCCGACGCCGTAGTCTTCGCTCTGGGTGCGTGGCGACTGCTGGCTGAGGAAGACCCGGGTGCCACATATGCCCAAGATTCGAGAACTGATCCTCGTCGTCGATGACGAACCCCGCATGCGGCGCTTCATCCGCATGAACCTCGATCTCGAGGGATACGGCGTCATCGAGGCGGAGAACGGGATGGACGCGCTGGAGAAGGTGCGCGTCAACCTGCCCGATCTCGTCATCCTCGACGTGATGATGCCCGAGCTTGATGGGTTCGAGACGCTGCGTATGCTGCGCGAGGTCTCGAGAGTCCCCGTGATCATGTTGACGGTTCAGGCGGATGAAAGCGACAAGGTGCGTGGGCTTGAGCTCGGGGCCGATGACTACGTCACGAAGCCTTTCGGCACTCGCGAACTGACGAGCCGCGTCCGCGCGGTGCTTCGGCGGACCGCAGGGCCTCCGGAGCCGAAGGACGCTATCGTGCGCATCGATGAACGGCTGAGCATCGACTACAACAACCGCGAGGCCATCGTCGAGGGCGAGCGCATCAAGCTGCGTCCGACGGAGTTCCGTCTTCTATACCACCTGATCGAGAATGCCGGATGGGTTGTGCCGCACGGGATGCTCCTGGCTAAGGTGTGGGGTTACGAGTATCGCGAGGAGCTCCAGTACCTCCGCCTCTACATCACCTACCTGCGGCAGCAGATAGGGCCGGAGCCATCCCATCCCCGC
>JAUVSX010000380.1 GCA_030596915.1 Chloroflexota bacterium
ACTTCCAGCAAGCCCCGCCGGTGACGGTTCTGGGCCAAGATGGCGGGGGGGCATCGTGCGGGCGATTGCGCCGCCGACTGACCCTTGGCGGAAGGAGGTAGGGCGACGTATGTTGTACGATATGATGGGCCCAGAAATCCTCATTTGCCCGCTCGGCATCGTGCTGCTGGTTGTGGCGATCGTCGTCGTCATCGTTTGGGCGGTTCGGAAGGGGCGGCAGCGACGAGACAAGCCACCGTCCGCGTGAGACCACTCCGGCGAACACTGCGGAGCGAGATGCACTGCGCCGTCCTGGGTGTGGGCCAGCCGCACTAGGAACGAGTAGGTAGTCGGGCGGCTGGGGCCGAGGGCTCCGCCGCTCGCATTCCCTCGGTAACCGTTGCAGATCCGCGGCAACCGGACGGGGCCGCGTAGCGGTACTGTGGAGTAAGAGAGGGCACCGGTGATCAGACGGGACACCATGCTGTACATGGCTGTGGCTGCCACGGCGGCGATCGCGTCTATGGTCCTGGTGGCCTGTGAATCCGGGCAGTTGATAGCCCCACCAACGGCACAGCGGGATGCGACTGTCCCCCCGACTCACGAGCTCGATTCGCGCGAGACTGTTCCTGCGGATTGCGGGCTCTACGACTCAGTTGAGGCTCTGGAGCTGGAGCGTCTTCTCGCGGAGGCCGAGGAACACTACGAGGCGGGACGGTGGGCCGAGGCACTGGCGGCATACGAGGAGACCTGGTGCGGCAGACCCAGCTGCCCCCTCCCCGAGAACATCACGCGTCGTGTCGCCGACTGCTACGCGCACCTGGGCCGCGAGATTGTCGGGTCTGAGACGCCTCAGCCGGAGAGAGTGCCCGAGGCTATCGATCTTTTCAGGGACGCGCTGATGCTGGATCCTACCCACCGCGCTGCAGCGCGGGAGTTTCATCTGGCAGAGCGCTACCTGGACGGCTATGCTGCCTACCAGGACGGCGACTGGGACGAGGCTGCGAAGCGCCTGCGCGCCGTCTACGACGAACGTCCCGACTACCTGGGCGACATCACGCTCAATCTGCTGTACGACGCCCTGATCAACAGTGGAGACGGGCACCGGGAGCAGGGCGATAGGTATATGGCCTTCGACCTGTACCGTCGCGCAGTTGACCTGCCCGTCGAGGACAACGCGTGGGCTCGCGCCCGGTTGCTCGCGGTGTCCATTTGTCCTCCGACCCCAAGGCCGACACCCGTGCCCACTCCGGTGCCGTCGTCAATGCTGGTCGTTGGCGAGGAGCGCGCCGGTGTGCATAGCGGCCCAGATACCAGCTACCAGCGACTGGGCGCCATAGCTGCTGGCGCCCGCGCTCTAATCGTGGGCCGGTTCGGCGAGTGGTGGCAGATCGAACACAGTGGGGAGGTGGGCTGGGTCTTCGACGGGCACGTAACCGTGTATTGTTGCAGGCAAGAGGGATGCGAGCACGTCCTTCCCACACCCACGCCAATCCCGCGTCCCGATCTCCGACCCGGGTACACGCCTTTGCCACGTGTGAGCCCTGTTCCCTGCACAGGTAGATCCGTGCGGCTGATGCCTCCGTATGTCTTCATCATCGATCGACGGAGGGTGTCAGGAAAAGGCGAGTGGGAGGGGCACCTGGGTATCCTGTACCGTGGTGGCTGCACGCCATACAGGTACGCGATCAACGAAGGGCACCCGGAGTACACGAACCGTCTCTACTTCCGCTGGGAGGTATGCCGGCCCATGCCCTTGACCGTGCACGTGTGGTCCGCCGACGGTACAGAGGCGCACGAGAGAATGCAGATGCCTGGGTGGTGCCCCGAGGACGACGGACGATAGGCGACGTATGTCAAAGTACTATGGTGCCTCGAGAGCTGCCGGAGTCCCGCGGCGTGCCGACGGGATGGTGGGGGCCGGGGTGGTTGGGCGGGTGCGACTGGCTGGCTGTGGACCGGTGGGAGCGAGCGAAGGTGAGGCCGCGGGGGTCTCTGCCACTGGAGGATGTCTGACGTGAGCAGAGCGCGCAGGCGGATTGCCTTGGGGCTGGTTGCGATAGCCGTAGCGGCAGTGCTGGGTGCGGGAGCCTGTCAGCCCGGGGAGACGGCAGCTGCGCCGACCGAGACGCGAATCGGCGCAACCTATCAGGCAGATGCGGAAGGGACGAGGGAGGCACTAGCCACGCGGGTCGCCCTGTTGAATCGGTGCCTCTCACCTGCTGAGATCAAGCGGATGCTGGAGGCATTCGAACAGGATGCCGACCGGATCCTCGCCGAGGCCGAGGCGCATTACGAGGCGGGCGGTGCTGGGAGGCTCTAAGCTTCTCAGGGACGTGGCGTGGAATCGGTGTACTCCCCCCCCTGTGGCATCGCATTCCTTACCGAATGCCAGATGGACCGCGGACGGCGGCTGGTCAAGGCCGAGGCGCCGGAGCCGGAGAAGGTCCCGGTAGCGGCCGAGCGGTTTCGCGAGGTGCTGCGCCTCGATCCCGGTCATCGCGAGGCAGCATGGGAGCGGCAGCTCGCAGAGCTCTACCTCGACGGCTATGCTGCCTGCCAGGAGGCTAACTGGCACAAGGCCGTCGCGTCCCTCGGCGCCGTTGACGATCAGCGTGCCAACTACCTGGGCGACATCACCCTCAGTCTGCTCTACGATGCTCTCATCAACAGCGGCGACCGTTACGCGGAGGAGGGTGATCGCCTTCGCGCCTGCGAGCAATACCGTCGCGCGGCTGGCTTGCCTGTGGAGAACAACGCGTGGGCACTCTACCGGATTCTTGACCGCTGCGGCTGTCCTCCGACGCCGACAGCCACGTTCACACCCAGCGTGGAGCCAGTGCGCGGACTTGTGGTCAATGCATACTACGTTCCGCGTGCCCCCGGGCCTCTTGGGCAGGGCAGGGACATCTGGTTCAGCTTCAGTGTGACCAACACCACGAACGAGACGATATCGTACATCGCGCTCGGCACCTGGGTGCAGGAGACTGGCCAGTTCCAGAAGATCTGGACCTACTCGCAGGTCGGGCCCGGCTACACGTTGATCGATCGCGATCACGTCAACATCATCCAACCAGGAACCTATAACCTCTGGCTGGGTATTCATTACTCGGACGGCAGCCAGGAGCTGCTGAGCGGACCGATTCGCGTAGTCGTTGAGTGAGAGCTCGATCCGAGCAGGCAGCGGGACGGCATCTTAGGTCAACGCCGAGAGACGGGTGAGGAAACGGTGGCTATGCAGTTTGAACTCGGATCCCAAGGGGCCGCGACTCGGTGGCTTCTCCGCGTCGCAGGTCTCGCGTGTCTTCTTGTCGCTAGCAGCGCCATCTGGGCGCCGCGAAGTCGAGCCGATATACCGCCACCGCCCGCCGAGATCACCTTCCATTTCGAGCTAGATGGCAGGCCGTACGATAAGCCTGTCGAATTCGCAATCACCTGCTATGGGTACGAGATGGGGTTTGCGAGGGAGATCAAGGAGCCCGGTAGCTACAGACCGGAGGTGGTCCACACGTTCGAGGGATCGTGCCCTAGCTACGGCTGCCTCGAGAGGGACTATGGGTACGCCTACTTCATTGACTGGATCCACGTTGACTACTGCGATCTGCATGGTACGGCCGAGGGCAAGAGGTTCAAGGTAAGCAAGTATGCGCTCTGTGGGCCCTACGGATCGTGCGGAGGAGAACTCTCGTTGGAGACGGAGGGGACTGCTGAGCCCTGGCGCGGGGTCGAATGCGCAGTCCGAGTCAGTCTGCCCTCAACGGCTGGGCTGACGGCCTCTGCGCCAGGGAATGCCGGTCCCGTCGCTGATGAGGCAGATACGTACTCCAATGGGTTCGCGACTCGCCGCCCTGAAGTTTCCACCGGACGCGCCTCTGCCGTCTACGCCGCGGCGGCAGCCGTTCTGCCACCGTCGGCCAGCGACCTGCTCGGTCCGGTCCCGTTTTGTTTCTCCTTCGTCCTGACGCTTGTCATCGAACTGTCGATCCTCTATTTGCTCGTGAGACGTGTGTTCAAGATCAACAAGGCCGGCATCACCGACGAGCGCCTCGTCTGCTCCGGCGTCCTGGCCTCCTCGTTGACGATGCCTCTGCTGGTCTTCGCGCTC
>JAUVSX010000368.1 GCA_030596915.1 Chloroflexota bacterium
ACCAAATCGGGTTGGAGGTCGAGAGCCTTGATATGCTCCAGCTCCTGCGGCGGATGGAAGCGCTGGACGAGGAGGATGTCCGGATCGAGATGGAGAGGGTAACTAAGAACTGGGAATACCCCCTTGGGGAGCCCAAGCAAGAGGTCGTCGAGCGGGCGATCCGCACGTACATGGCCACGGTCCAGATCTGCGAGGAGAAGAACTTCAGCGCCTTCTCGTACAAGTGCGTCGATGGCGTCGACCTGGAAATGGACCTCATCCACGCTGTTCCGGCATCCCTGGTGGCCTCTGCAGGCTATCCCTACGTCGATGAGAATGACATCGGCAACCTGACCGCCGAGCTGATGTTGAAGTGGCTCTCGGGGACAGAGCCTATGTTCCTGGAGCACTACGAGCACGATCCGGAGTGGATGCTCCTTGGGGAGGATGGGTATGTGCCCTACTCCTTCATAGACGGCAATCCCCAGATCAAGAGCGTCGCCACGGTGCTGCTGGGCGGCATCGTCCAGTGCTCGCGCCTGAAGCTCGGCCGGATGACTCTCGCCTGCCTGGCGGAAGATGCGGACGGATACCGTATGCACATCGTCACAGGTGAGGGGAAAGCCCCGCCGCAGTGGGTGGAGATGGGTGTGCCGCTTCCGCCGTGGCCGAGCGTCACCTTCTATCCCGACAGCAGTGTGCGCTCCATCCTCGACAGTGTCCTCTCCCAGCATTTCGCCGCGGTGTATGGCGACTACGTCGACGAACTGGTGGACCTCTGCTACCTACTGGATATCCGGCCCATCCTTGACGTAGGCGATCGCTAGACGGGCGCCCAGAGGAAGTCGCCGCGTCCCACTTCCTGAAGGGACCTTGCGGGAGCGGCTAACAGGAGACAGATGACACTGCTGCTATCGGTGGATGCGGGCACCACGTCGGTCAAGGTGGCTGCCTTTGACCTGACCGGGCGAATGGTCGCCAGCTCCCTCCAGGAGTACGGCCTGCAGACGCCTGCCCAGGACTGGGTGGAGCTCCCGGCGGACGTGTACTGGCAGAGCGCCGTCGCTGGCGTCCGCGAGGTCCTGGCCCATCCCGCCGTGAGCGCCGAGGCCGTGGTTGCGGTGGGCGTGACCAGCCAGGGCGAGACCATCATTCCGGTCAGCCAGGGGGGTCGGCCCCTTCGCAACGCTATCGTCTGGCTGGACAACCGGGCCGGAGCCGAGGCGGAGCAGGTGGCAAACGATTTCGACCTGGATCGGTTCTATCAGATAACCGGACTCCCTGAGATCATACCCACGTGGCCGGCCTGCAAGGCCCTCTGGCTGCGGGAACACGAGCCATCAACCTTTGCGCAGGTTCACAAGATCCTGCTGGTCGAGGACTACCTGTTGTTCAGGCTCTCGGGCCGCTACGTGACCGAGGGGGGCGTCTGCACATCCACCGGCTACTTCGACATTCGCACCGGGCGATGGTGGAGCGAGATGCTCGACTACGTTGGATTGAGTGCCGAGCAACTGCCCGAGCTCCTCCAATCGGGACAGGTTGTCGGCTCTCTGTCCGCTGCGGCCGCTGGCGAGACGGGGCTGGCGAGGGCAACAGCGGTCGTCACCGGCTCGATGGACCAGATTGCCGGCGCTATTGGGGCCGGGAACATCGTTCCCGGGATTGTCAGCGAGACGACGGGCACCGCGTTGGTATTGGCCGCGACGGTGACTGAACCCCTATACGACCCCCAGAAGAGACTGCCCTGTTACTACCACGCTCTGCCGGGCAGCTACCTTCTGCTCCCATACTCCCAGACAGCGGGCATGGTCTTCCGCTGGTTCCGAGATCAGCTTGGCCACGGCGAGAGCTATGACCAATTGGTGGCGATGGCTGCCGAGGTACCACCGGGCTCGGATGGGCTGATCGCCCTGCCGCACCTCACCGGCGCGACGAGTCCGCACTTCAATCCGCAGGCCAAGGGCGTCTTCTATGGCATCACCCTGCACCACACCCGGGCCCACTTCGTGCGCGCGATTCTGGAGGCCGTGGCTTTCATGTTGCGCGAGAATGTCGAGCTGCTGCAAGAGCTGGGGGTAGACATCGTAGAACTGCTCTCTCTGGGCGGCGCTGCCCGAAGTGATCTATGGCTGCACGTCAAGGCCGACGTGACGGGACTCCCTCTGCGAACGCCGGACTGTGAGGAGGCCACATCGCTGGGAGTCGCGATCCTGTCCGCTGCCGCGATGAGCTTGTACCCCAGTGTCGAGGCTGCCTGCCGCGAGATGGTCAGCTTGGGACCGCAGATCGAGCCGAATGGGGACAACCGATCCATCTATGCAGGTTCGTACGAGCGCTACCTGGAGCTGTACGACGCGCTGGTGCCACTCTTCGCGCGCTGATCGCCAACCAGGGAGGGGGATTGGGGACCTGAGCTTGAAGAGTCGTCACAGCGTGCAGTCCGCTGCCCTCGCTCCTCGCTGTGACCTCATTGGACCTATCAGAGCGCCAAGCGGTAAATGAGCGTAGGCTCGCCGCGGCGCCCCGGTGCTGCACCCCACCCACGTATCAGTGCCGCATTACCTTAGATCGGAGGTTGCTATCCAGATGAACACAAAGATCAGCATCATAGGCGCAGGAAGCGCAGTCTTCTCGCTGGGAATGATCCGGGACCTATGCTTGACCCCCAGCCTGGCAGGCAGCAGAGTCAGTTTTATGGACATCAACGAGGCGCGCCTGAACGCTGCCCATTCGGTCTGCACGCGCTACGCGGCTGAGATCGGCATTGATCTCGAGCTGACCAAGACGATGGATCGCCGCGAGTCGCTCGAGGGCGCCGACTTCGTGATCAACACTGCGCTGGTCTCGGGCCACCGGGGTTGGCGTGAGGGTTGGGAAATCGCCAAGAAACACGGCTATCGCTTCGGCGGGAGCTACCACATCGTCCACGACGAGGCCTTCTGGACCAACTACTACCAGTTCTGCCTGTTCGAGTCCGTCACCCAGGACATGCTGGAGATCTGCCCCGACGCCTGGCAGTTGCTCGTTGCGAATCCTGTCCTGGCCGCGACCACGTACCTCGGTCGCAAGTACCCGGAGCACAAGTTGGTCGGGCTGTGCCACGGCTATCGTGGCGTCTATCGCCTGGCGAACGCCCTCGGTCTGGACCGCGACAAGATCACTTTTGAGGTGCCCGGCGTCAACCACTTCCTGTGGTTGACCCAGATGTATCACAAGGGCGAGGACGCGATGCCGTTGATCGATCGCTGGATCGAGGAGGAAGCGCCCGCTTACTGGGAAACCTGCGACTTCTCGGACAGTCTGGGGCCCAAGGCCATCGACCTGTACAAGCGCTTCCGCGTCTTCCCCATCGGCGACACGGGCAGTCCTGGCGGTGGGACGTGGCCCTGGTGGTACCACGTAGACGATGCAACCGAGAAGCGCTGGAACGAGGACCCGACGGAGTGGTTCGAGGGCTACTTCAGAAGCACAGCCGCGAGGGTGGCCCGAAGCGCGCAGTTGGCCTCGGATGAGACAATCAATCTGCTGGAAGAGTTCCCACCCGTGTCATCGGGCGAATCGATGGTTGGCATCATCGAGTCGATCGCGTGTGATGTCCCGCGCGTGTACATTGTGAACATACTCAATACCGGCAACTTCATCCCCGGCGTCCCCCAAGACTTCCAGGTTGAGGTGCCGGCGCTGGTCAGCAAGCGCGGCATCCAGGGCATCCAGACCAACGGCCTGCCACGGGAGCTGATCGCCTACATCCTGCACGACCGGATCGCTCCTGTCGAGCTGGAGCTGGAGGCCTACGAAAGGGGCAGCAAGGAGCTGCTCGTCCAACTGATCATGACGGACCACTGGACACGGTCAGAGGAGCAGGCGCGCGCCATGCTGGATGATATCCTGGCCCTGCCCTATCACGAGGAGATGGCCAAGCACTATCGCTAGAGCCATCGTGAGCTGAGCCACCGCCGCAGATGCTGAGGCGCGGGGCTCCACGCAGGCAATCTAGTAGGAGGGGGCCTCACGCCCCCTCCTTGTGGGATGAGGCAACGCGCCGTCTTCGGCGCGCGGGGTGAGGGGGTGGTTGAGACCCCGCCGGGGCCGCCCGGCGCTAAAGACGCCGGGCTAGCGCCAAGAAAACACGTGCAAAGCCCCATGAATGGGGCTCCAGCGAGAGCGGACAGTCAGAGCCG
>JAUVSX010000102.1 GCA_030596915.1 Chloroflexota bacterium
GGCGGACCTCGCTGGCCCACGTTGGACCCCAAGGTGCGCCTGGCTCGCGTGGGTGCCGCCCAGAATCAACCCGGCTTCAGGAGCGCCTCTATGGTGAGACTACGCCCAGTGGATGATTGGGTCACTGTCCGGGAGTACCGTCCCGAGGACATTGAGGCCGTGCTGGACATCGCGGTTGCCGCGTTTCAGTCCGTCTACACCTCGCGTCGGGAGGCGCTGGGAGACGAGCTGTTCGCCCTGTTTCACAGTGAGTGGCAGGCTGACAAACGGCGCGCTGTGCGCGAGGCCTGCGAGGGCGCTCAATCGGCGATGATGTGCGTCGCCGAGGCCGACGGGCGCGTGGCCGGATTCGCCTCCTACTACGCGAGAACGGAGCGTCGCATCGGCGAAATCGGGAACAACGCTGTTCATCCCGACTTCCAAGGGCAGGGCATTGGCACGAGGATGTATTGCTTCGTCTGCGATCGTCTCAAAGCCCTCGGGATGGAATGTGTTACGGTCGAGACCGGCGGTGAAGAATCTATGGCTCCAGCGAGAAGGGCCTATGCCAAGGCGGGCTTCGAAGCTGAGTTCGCGATGGTGAGGTACTATCGCAAGCTATGATCGATCGACACGACACGAAAGGGAGCAGGTCACAGATGACGAGCATTCCCCCCGCATCCAGCGAAGACCGCCAGCCCGACCCAATCGAACGGGACCTGATGGTGTACGCTCTCGAGCTGGGCGCCGAGCTCTACGGCGTGGCGTCCGCGGCTGACTACGCGCGGGAGTTTCCCGACAAGCCACAGCCTACCCGGTTCGTGGAAGGCGCGCGATCAGTCGTCGTCATCGGGCTGCCGTTCGAGCCGGGCACGGTGGCAACCGTCCTGCGCCCGGAACTCTCGGGACTGCGAACCAGGGCGTCGGAGGAGGTGGTCACCGGCGCTGTGCAACCACAGGGTGCGGAGCGGTTCTTCCTCGGCGAGGAGGACATCATCATCAGCAGAGAGTTGGGGTGGATGGCATACCGGATGGCCAAGTTCCTCCGGCAGCGTGGCTGGCAGGCCTTCTACCTTCCCGTCTCGAAGCAGGATGGGCGGTTCCGCACTGCCCCCTTCTATCATATGCCGGCGATGTACCTGGCCGGACTGGGCACGCTCGGACTGAACTGCAGCATCATCACGCCCCAGTTCGGGCCGCGGGTGAAGGTCACGTCGATCATCACTGACTGTCCCTTGCCTTCAGCAGAGCCTCTGGCTGACAGCCTGTGCACGGAGTGCCGCCTGTGCGTGGACCACTGCCCCATTGAGGCGATCGACGGTCAGGGATGGAAGAACCCGTTTGCCTGCGCATCCTACGGTTGCTGCGGCACGTGCATCGCCATCTGCCCTGTGGGAGAGGTATAGGCCGGGAATGGCCCAGCCGGGTGCGCAGGCCACCGCACGGCGAGGGAGCTTGCGCCCGTCCGGCGAACCATCCCCTCCTGCCTCCGCATCCCTGCGCGCGTAGTGTTCGTCCTGCCTATCGCGCGCAGGCATCTGGAGGACGGAGCCTTGCACAACGAACTGCCCGGCTATGCGGGCTACGCCGCAGATGTGGGGCACCGGCTTCTGCCAGGCGTGTGGCAGGGCCGCACCGGGAGAATGGAGGGTAGCAGTGGAAGAATTCGAGGGGAAGATAGCGGTCGTCACCGGCGCGGCCAGCGGCATCGGGCGGGCTCTCGCGGAGCGCTGCGCGAAGGAGAACATGAAGGTCGTCCTTGCCGACATTGAGAAAACATCTCTGCGCCAGGCGGAGGATGAGCTGCGCGCCAGCGGCGCCGATGTGCTCGCGGTGCGCACGGATGTATCGAGGCTTGCCGACGTCGAGGCACTGGCTCAGGCAACGATGTCCCGCTTCGGAGCCGTGCACCTGCTCTTCAACAACGCCGGCGTGCACGGCGGATCAACTGTGTGGGAGAGCACCATCGCCGACTGGACTTGGGTCCTTGGTGTGAACCTCTGGGGCGTGATCCACGGTCTGCACGTCTTCGTCCCACTGATGCTCGAACAGGACACCGAGTGTCACATCGTCAACACGGGATCGACGGCGGGGCTTATGCCTACACCGGGATGGGGTGTCTACGGGGTCTCGAAGGCGGGCATCATCAGTCTCACCGAGACGATGCAATACGAGCTGATGATGAGAGGCGCCAAGATTGGCGTCTCCGTCCTCTGCCCCGGAGGAGTGAGGACTCGACTGCTGGACGCGGAGCGAAACCGTCCCATTGAGCTGCAGAACGCACCGGGAACTAGTGCTCCAAGGGTGGAAGCCGCGGACGAGGCCGCAGCCCAGGCGATTGAGTACGGGATGGACCCTGGGCAGCTTGCCAAGCACGTCTTTGCTGGGATCCGCGAGGGTCAGTTGTACGTCCTCACGCACCCAGAGTACACGCCAAGGATACAGCAGCGTATGGACGGCATCTTGGCCGGGTGCGTCTCGGGCTAGCGAGGCCACATCTGACGAGCTGCCACAAAGGAGATGAAGCTGAACCTCTTTGCGGGCCGCACAGACAACAGGCTGAGTTCGCGCCTTGCATGGCTCAACGAACCTGCGCAGTGGCGCCTGGACGAGCGCGGACTGAGCGTCACACCAGATGCGCAAACCGATTTCTTCCGGCCCTCCGACGGGGCCGCTTTCGACAACGCCGGGCTGCTCTATACGTGTGTGACCGGTGACTTCACCGCCACGACTCACGTCAGTGCTCACGGTGTGGGATTCGGCGATGCGGGGGCCATCACGGTGCGGACCGGCCCCTCGCGATGGGCAAAGCTCTGCGTCGAGCGTAGCCCCTCGGGGGAGGTTTCGATCGTCTCGGTCGTCACCGACCCGTGGTCCGACGATGCCAACGGAGAGCTACTGGCTTCCCCGGAACGATACCTGCGTCTGACGCGCAAGCGCGACATGCTCGGGATGCACCACAGCGCGGACGGCAACCTGTGGCGCTTCGCACGAGCAGTCCATCTCGAACTGCCTGAGACAGCAATGGTCGGCGTTCACGCCCAATCCCCGTTCGGGGGCGGATGCCGGGCGACGTTTGACTTGCTGGAGCTTCGCCACGAGGCGGTGCGGGACTTCCGGTCGGGCGAGTAGACGGTTGAACCCATGCTTCAGCGGAGTGGCACACCGATTCGCCGCCGAGGCACATAACCTGACAGGAATCCCGGATTGGCTCCGGACAGTGGAGGATTACTTGCAGGACTGCCAGGAACACCGTTCGTCCGCCGGCGCGACCGACAGGTTTCTGAGTGACGTCGCCATGACGTACGACCGCTGCGCTGTGCGCAGCCTGGAACAGGAGTGAGGATCACCGCGAACGCGGCCGCGCGGCTTATCGCGACTGCAGCGTCGGTGCTGTGGCTTCTTGCAGCGTGCGGGCCACGTACGCTTGAGCCTGCGACTGCTCGAGTCCCTGCACCGGCCACGGCCACGCGCGTGGCGCTCCCCACGCGCGCGCCTACCGAGGCCCCTCCTGCCACCGCGGAGCCGTCCCCGGTGCCGTCCTCAGAGCCGCGGGTCGCCGGTCTTTCCGACGCCGAGGTCGCGACGCTCGAAAGCCTCGATCTGATCGACGGCCATCCTTTCTACACGATGCACTTCGTGGGTGCATACGCACTTGATCTGGCTTCGATGGAGGCCGGCGGGAGCCTGACGGGCGCGCACACGCCGGCGCGAGCAACCGCCTCGTCGTCGAGCATCTGGACCTGCTCGCTTTTCGCCGCGCTGGGGAGTGACCCGGACGTACTCTACGGCCGCAACTTTGACTGGGATCCGAGCCCGGCGCTGCTTCTGTTCACGGACCCGCCAGGACAGTACGCCTCCGTTTCGATGGTCGATCTCGCCTACCTGGTGGACGAACACGATGCTATCGGGCTGGCGGACCTGCCAATCGAAGGCCGGTCGGCCCTGCTTCGCTCCCCCTACTGGCCCTTCGACGGAATGAACGAGCATGGCCTGATTGTTGGGATGGCCGCTGTTCCGGACAGCCCGCTGCCCCACGACCCGGACAAGCGCACGGTCGACTCACTACTGGTGATCCGTTTGATGCTCGATACCGCTCGGGACGTTGAAGAGGCGCTGCGAGTCCTGGAGAGCGTCAACCTCCGTTGGGGAGATGGCCCGCCGCTCCACTACCTGATCGCCGACGCTTCTGGGCGCGCTGCGCTCGTCGAGTTCGTCGACGGCGAGATGATCGTCATGCGCAACGAGCTTGTGTGGCACCTGGCAACGAACCATCTGCGCGCGGGGACTGAGTTGGGAGCGGGTTCTGGCTGCTGGCGGTACGATCTCCTTTCGGACCGATTGGAGCAAGCCGAAGGGATGCTCAGTTTCGACGGCGCGATGAACCTGCTGCGGCTCGTCTCGCAGCCGAATACGCAGTGGTCTGTCGTGTACGGCGCGCACACTCGCCGGATCGACGTCGCAATGGGTCGCCGGCACGACGCAGTGCATACCTTTCACCTGAGGGTGAGGGAGCCTCAGGTCGCGTCTCGGCGGCACGAATAGCGAGAGACGCTTTCACACACACGAGGGCGCCGGCGAAGTGGCGACCGCCAGCTTACCGGGACACTCGAGCAGCGGGGGTTGGTTCGGGAGAACTACGTATGAACGCACCGTATCAAGCAACGATCCTATCCGAGAAGGTGGTCTGCGCGCAGCCCGGCAAGTACATCGGGTGGCCGTCGATCGCACGGCTCAGCTCCGGCGCCCTGCTCACCGTGTTCTCCGGTGACCGGGATGCCCACGTCTGCCCGTGGGGTAAGACCCAACTGATCCGCAGCACCGACGGCGGCGCGACGTGGTCCCGCGAGGTGACGATCAACAACACACCCCTCGACGACCGCGATGCCGGCGTGATCGAGACCCGCCTCGGCACGATCGTCGTGAGCTGGTTCACATCACTTGCGTTCACGGAGCCCCGGCACCTGGAGTGGCAGGGCGTGGGCACGGCCACGGCGCGGTGCTGGAGCCGGCACGCGGAGAAGCTCCCGCCTGAGCTCAGGGAGCAGTGGCTTGGCAGCTGGATCAGGCGCTCGGAGGATGGCGGCGCGACGTGGGGAGACCCGATCAGGGTTGATGTGTCGGCGCCCCACGGACCGATACAGAGCAGTGATGGCAGGCTCCTGTACGTGGGGATGGTGCGCCATGATGGGGAAAAGGCGGCAGTGGGGGTCCAGGCTTCATCCGACGACGGGCGCTCGTGGACAACGATCGGGTCCATCGCGATCCCACCGCAGGAGGCCATCTCGCACTACAGCGAGCCCCACGTCGTTGAGGTCGAGGACGGCAGACTGGTAGCGATGATCCGCTACCAGCCCCCAGACGTTTCTCGGCGATTCTTGCGACAGTCCGAAAGCGGCGATGGCGGTCGCACGTGGTCGGTTGCGCGGCCAACCCGACTCTTGGGCTACCCGCCGCACCTCACCCGACTGCGTAACGGCTGGCTTCTGGCTGCCTACGGCAGGCGCGTGCCGCCGTTTGGGGAGCGCGCCTGCATCAGCAGGGATGGCGGCGTGACCTGGGACGTCGAGAGTCAGATCACACTCTCCGACGCGCCTAACAGCGATCTTGGATACCCGTGTTCCGCGCAGTTGGAGGAGGGCGCCATCCTGACCGTGTACTACCAGATCGATGAGCGCTCCGCTCTCAAGCCGCGCCCAAAGACGTCGCTTATGTGCACACACTGGCGCCTGGACGGTGCCTAGGGAGCGTCAGCAAGTGCGAAGAAGACCTTGGTGGCCAGCGGCCCTCCACGCCCTGCCGGTAGCAGCATCGGTGCTGGCTCTATTCGCAACCTGGTTCGCCGTCGCAGATCGCTACATCGTCTTCCTATACTACCACCCGATGGGGCCCCGCGTGCCCGACACCTCACCCTTCAGCCGGGTGACGAGCAGCCGCTACTGGATGGCAGGCCTGGTCGCGAGCGGCGCAGTGCTCGTCCTGTATGCTGTTGCCAACTGGGCACTCGGACGGCTACGGAACACCTATGCCTCCCCTCCCTGGTGGCGCGTGTGGTTGCTCACTGCGCCGCTGCTGGTGGTCGGCATCCCTGCTATCACGATGACAGCCAATCACCCCGTCCTGCCGCTGCCGAACGCCGCGCAGACGACCGCCGTCACGCTTGCCGGGATCGCCCTTGCACTTGTACCAGGCCGGCTCGCGGCCGAGCGTCCCGGCGAGCTCGTGTGGCTGGCGTTTGATGGTTTCGGACTGACGCCGGTGCTGCTTCTGGGGAGCTTCTTGTTCTGGCCGCTCACGAGGGCCGGCCTCTCTCGTGAGCAGTCAGTGAGCCCGATCCCCGTCGCGGGGCTGCTATTCTCGGCGACGTGGCTCCTGGTCGGGACAGGGCTGCGAGTCTGGCGGCAGGCGCCCACCTCAAGTTGGTTGTCCATGCTGGTGGCTGGTTTCGATGTGTCGTATCTGCTGCTTCCGCTGCTTCACCACGTGGGCTTCACCGACGGCTACACCTACATCACCAACAGCGACAACTTCTTTGACCGGGACGCCCTACGTCGGACGGGGGCGTGGCTACTTACGGCGGCACTGGCCTGGGGCGTCTCACGATTCCGCAGGCTTACCGATGATCAACGCGTGGGGCGAGGCGCGCGGGCGCGGTAAGAGCGGAACCCGCGACCTATTGCAGTCTGAACAGGAGTTCGGTGCTATGCGTTTCGGCAAGCTCGACATCGATCCGGCCAAGAACCCAGCCGTGCTCGATACGGCGACGTGGGACCCCGGGGAAGCTTGCGCCATGCTGGAGACCGTGGGCGTGACCTTCTGGCGCAATCTGCTCGCCGCTTGGACCAGTGCCGGGTCCCTACGACAGACGGGACCCGTCACGCTTCATCTCGCCTCCCGAGCCGAGTGGCACGCAAGTCAGCTCTTCCTGGCGAGCCTCGCCGATGGGCAACAGGTCCTGCTGGAGTTGGGTCCGGGCAAGGGTAGGGCCGTGCTGGGGCAGCCCCTGGCCAACCTGGCCATCGGCGACGCGGCCGGCGCCTCGCTGTTCGTCTACCCAGCCGATCTGCGCACGATGGCCGCCTACGTCGGATCCATCGTTCCGGGCAGGGGGCCACAGGCGATGGGCTCAAGGCCGCGGCTGGGCCTGGGTAGCCGGATGACGACGGCATCGTGGCCGGGCGTCTACCGAGCGATGGCGGCGCTCGACATTGCCGCCAATCCAATCCAGAACTCGATGCGTGAGGTCAGCGTGCTGGCCGACCTGCTTGCCGGCCGACCGGGGCAGCCGAACTACGGGCCGAACCTGGGCACCTTCGCCTCGGGCCACACGGGCAGCTCCTTCGAGGGGCTGTGGCTCTACGGCGTCATGGAGGCGCTGAAGGCCCCCGGCCCGCTCGACTATGGCGCCGAGGCAGACCACATCCAGGTGAAGCGCGGTGCCGGCGGACTCGAGCGCGCCAGACGTGTCCTGGACGCGACGCGACACTACACGTTCTACACCCTGGATGTCTCCGACGTCCTCCACTACCACGCGCTGGCCGCAAGCCCTGCCCAGGCCAGAGAAATGCTGGGGCAGGCAATCCCTGATCTGGTCGAGCGCGCCGAGGTCGTGGCCTACCATTCGGATCCACACCGACTGGCCGGTAGAGACCTGAAGCTCGAAGCCGCGGACGTTGGGCGTCTCGCAGCCAAGTACTGGTCAGCCCTGGATGCGATGGAGCAGCTCGCCCAGCACGTTGGCCAACTGAGGAGCGGACGCCCATTCGACCTCGAGTTCGCGATCGACGAGGTTCCCGATGGACTCGCGGCGTGCGACTGTGTGACGACGAGCGAGGAGCTGCTATTTGTCGTGCGCGAGTGCCGCAGGCGTGGTATCCCCCTATCCCACGTCGCACCCAACGTGGGAGTCGAGAAGGAGGTCGATTATCGTTGCCCGGACGGCCTCACGGGGATGGAGCAGCGCATCCGCGAGCAGACCGCGCTCGCAAGGCAGTTTGACCTGATGCTGGATTTCCACTCGGGGGATGACCTGACGCGTGAGACACGACGGGCGATCGGGCGGGCGACCGGAGGCCGCTGCCATTTCAAGCTCTCCCCTTCGCTCCAGCTACTCTACGCCGAATCGCTAGAGAAAACCTGCCCCGACAAGTTCCGAACGTGGTGGGAAGATACGCTGGCCTTCGCGCGTCGCGAAGCAGCCAAGGGCTCCCGGCTGGCGCGGGTGGGGCTGGAGTCGCTCGAAGCGAGCGAGGACCCCGCGCCGGGCGCCCAGCACGACGTTTTCCGCCACTACTGCTTCGCTTCGGTCGGGCGCCGCGACGAGCGAGGCCAGTTTGTGCATCGGGAGATGCTGTACGACCTGCCTGATGAGTTGTATACTGATTACGCTGATCGGCTAGGCGTGTTTGTCGGGGAGGTTGCCGATGATCTCTTCGGCCAGTAGTGACGCGGGGCGATGGGGATGAGACAACCTGGGTCTTGCGACAGAGCGGGGTCTGGACCAGCGGTGGTGCGCGAACCCGCCGAGTCACTCCCTACGGCGGCCTGGGGACAGCGCGTGCGCTAGGAGGCTTGCCGTGAAGAAGCTGGAGGCACTGGGCTGGAGCTGCAAGTGGGCAACCCATATCGGCTGCCTCAAGGGTTGCCTCGAGTTCCTGGGCGTCGACGCCTCAGACGCGTGGCTCTTCGGCGCGAC
>JAUVSX010000093.1 GCA_030596915.1 Chloroflexota bacterium
CGCTTGACCTTCCGGGCAGCTCCTGCAAGCTGCTGCCCTTGATCCCACAGTCCCCGCGGCGCCCACCACACGCACTCCTTCCAGCTTCCCGAAAGGCTCGTCCTCATTATGTCTAGTTGCGCCTTGCGACACCGCCGCCTCGAGCCGCTTCCCACTTGCACTCCTTTGCACTCCGCGTAGAATTGCTCCGTCATCGCCATCATCGTTGGACCCGCTACCTCTCCCGCCCGTGGATCACCGTCTTGTGAGGAGGCACGTATGAACAACACTCAACCGATTGTCTCGGCCATCGTGATGGCGGGGAAAGGCTCCTCCGAGACCGATTTGCTCGCGGCGTACACACACGGTCGTCCCAAGGCCCTCATCCCAATCCACGGCAGGCCTATGGTCGCCTACGTGATGGATGCCCTCGCTGCCTCTCGCTACATCAATCACGTCGTCGTCGTGGGCCTCGACGAGGTGCCGGGCGAGACCTTCGCAGTGCCACTCGACTTCCTCCCTGACACCAACGATATCCTCACGAACGCCGAGGTTGGCCTACGGCACGCCGCGGCCTTGTCCCCCGCCCCAGACGCAGTCCTCTTCAGCGGATCGGATGTGCCGCTCGTCACAGCCGCCATCATCGACACCTTCATCGAGCAATGCCTGCGCACGGACCACGAGCTATACTACGGCGCTGTCGAGCGGTCGGTCATGGAGGCGCGGTTCCCCGGCTCGTCGCGCAGCTACATCCACCTGCGCGACGGCGATTTCGCCGGCGGCGATATCAGCATGCTGCGCCCCTCTGTCGTCCTGGAGAATCGAGCCCTCTGGCAGCGGCTCACCGAAGCCCGCAAGAGCCCTCTCAAGCAGGCGCGCCTGGTCGGCCTGTGGCCCGCGCTCCTGCTGCTCACCCGCCGCCTGAGCCTCGCCGACGCAGAGCGGCGCGTCGCAAAGGTGCTCAACCTCCACGGCAGGGTCATCCCCTTTCCTCACGCGGAGATCGCAATGGATGTGGACAAGCCCTTCCAACTGGAGATTGTGCGCGCCGAGCTGGCGGCCCGCGGCACCGCCACTACGTAGCCTATGAGGGCGCCTTCACAGGTACTGCAGCTCGACGAGCATGTCTCAGCCCGAATCTCTCTTCCGCACGGCCCCGGATGGTTGCGCCTCCTTGCCCTGACCGTTGCCCACAGCGGCGACAGCCTGCTGTGGTTGGGAGTGGCGGCCGCCGCCCTCATCTGGGGGGACTTCCTCTGGCGGTCCCTCGGCTGGCGCATCGTCGCCGCCACGCTCTGCACTGGTCTGGCCACGGCAGGTCTCAAGCGACTCTTCCGGCGCCGCCGCCCCCCCAACGACACCCGCGGCCTGTACTTGCACGCCGACCGCTACGCGTTCCCTTCCTGCCACGCCGGGCGCACGGCTTGCCTCGCGCTGCTTGCTGCCCCACTGCTTTCGGGGTGGGCTCTCGCCCTGCCACCCTTGTGGGTAGTCGCGGTTGGGCTCGCGCGCGTCTCTTTGGGGCTACACTTCCTCTCCGATATCGTGGCAGGCTGGCTGGCCGGCGTTCTCGTAGGCCTACTGTTGCTCTCTCTGTTCTAATCACTGAAGGACATTGTCAGCGTTAGCCGATTCTTACCTTCCCCGCGCCCGATTCTTGAGCGCATTCCACACCGTCACCACAACCGGTCGCGAGCCGGGCCTCCCATCCGTAGGGGATGCACGGCCTGCTCCCGGCACATATTGGGGGTCCTCCCTGCCAAGAAGCGCTACCCCACGACTATCCATAATCCATCTTAAAAGATCATGACTTTAAGCTCAACCCCTCCCTGTCTGTTGCATCAGGTGAACCCTTTTGGTAGAATTGGTTCCCACGCTTCGGCAGGGTCGTCCCACGCCCTCCTTCGCATGGGTACCTGGGCCACCACGGCCGGGGAGCTCAAAGCCCGCGGGCCAATTGCAGCCCGCCTCATTGAATATGCCGGTTATTGCTGCGCCGCCACGCCCAGCCACACGTCTCTACAGTGAGCCGCCATCATGAGCAAACCTGATCTCGTCTGGGCTGCCACTCTCGGCGAACTCCAGCTTCAGATGACTCAGGCGACGTTCGATACCTGGCTGCGCGACTCCCGCCTTCTGAAATACGAGGATGGCGCCTTCGTCGTCGCTGTCAAGACCGGATACGCGAAAGACTGGCTGGAGGCACGTCTCCTCCCTACCATCAGGCGCACCCTTGCCAGGCAGGCCGGCAAGCCTGCCGAGATCAGGTTCGTCGTGTGGACCGAGGAGCCCGTGGGTGGTGCGGACCAGGGCGCGCCACTCTTTGACCACACTCGTCGCCCCGGTCGAGCAGCCACTCCTGCCCATCCCCAGGCCATCCTCAACCCACGCTACACGTTCGACGCCTTCGTGGCCGGGCCCGGCAACCGCCTCGCCCACGCCGCCTCGATGGCAGTCGCCGAGAGCCCCGCCACCGCCTACAACCCACTCTTCGTCTACGGCGGAGTCGGGCTCGGCAAGACCGATCTGTTGAACGCGATCGGCCGCGCCTGCCAGGCACAACACTTGCGCGTGCTCTACGTCTCGTCCGAAGACTTCACCAACGACTTGATCGCGGCCATCCGGTCCCAGAAGACCGAATCCTTCCGCGAGAAGTACCGCACGGCCAATGTTCTGCTCGTGGATGATGTCCAGTTCATGGCGGGGAAGGAAAGCACACAGGAGGAGTTCTTCCACACCTTCAACACCCTCCACGGCACGGGCAAGCAGATTGTTCTCTCGTCAGACCGGCCGCCGAAGGCGATAAGTACACTCGAGGAGCGGCTGCGGTCCCGTTTTGAGTGGGGCCTGATCGCTGATGTCCAGCCCCCGCAACTCGAGACCCGTATCGCGATTCTCCAGTCCAAGGCCCTCGCCTACGACATCTACATCCCCGACGAGCTGCTGTTCATTATCGCCAAGCGGATACACAGCAACATCCGCGAGCTCGAGGGGGCGCTCAACCGCGTAACCGCCCTCGCTACACTCACGCACCAACCCCTCACTCCAGAACTCACCGAAGAGGCCTTGCGCATCCACGTCCCGCAACACCGCCGGGCTGCCCCGGATCATATCCTCGAAATTGTCGCGCTTCACTTCCGCATCGAGGTATCCGCACTATGCGGGCGTAGCCGCAGCCGCGCCATCGCCCGCCCTCGCCAGATCGCGATGTATCTGATCCGCGAGGAAACGGGCACCTCCCTGCCTCGGATCGGAGGTATGCTCGGGGGGCGCGATCATACAACGGTCCTGTACGGCTGCGACCGCATCGCTGATCTAATGGAGGAGGACGGAGACCTGCGCCGCGACGTGATGTCTCTACGCCAGGAGATCTACGACCAGCGCTAGCCTCGTCCTTCCCCCGCATCATCCGCAGCCTCCTACAGCACTCGCTCTCCTACCCCTCCTACTTCCACACGTCTACTTCCTCAACCCGAGCGCCAGCAACCCGGACGTGACCCGCCCCGCCGCACCATGTGGATAACTGCCCCTTTTCTGTGGAGAACCGGGGTGAATTGTGGATAACTCCCGCTTTCTTGCCCCACACCTGGCCTCTCTCCGCGACGTTTTGTCGATCTCCCCGACCTGGCGCGCCGGTTTCCAAGACAGCGCTGCTGTCTCTTCTCCCGCTATCCACAACCCCTGTGGAGAACCCAATTCGCTTCCGGTCCTACCTGTGCTGGTCGCAAGGCTCGTTGTTGCCATACCTGGGGCTGCGCGCCGCCTCCCTGGATAGGTCTCCCCGCTTTCAACAGCCCTACTACTACTACTACAATAGGTATACTCTCAACATGATGAACAAGATAGAATGATTTCAATATCATTCCAGCAGGCATCAGCTTCCAGGGGGTCTAAAGACAATGTGCAAGAGGAGATAGTTCACGTCACCAACGCGCATGGCGCCCTCGTGATCAGCGCAAAAAGGCCGCCCCGTCCGCGAATGGGGCGGCCTACTTGCGCAGGGTACAGAGTGAGCCGATTGCCGACCTGCAGAACGAAGGTTAACGTCGGGCAGATCCTACCAGAACACCGACGCCTTCAAGGGCACATTCGCGTAAAGCGTCATCGTGCCAGCATCGTACCATGCGTCCTCTGACGGTACGACGTGGATCATTGTCCCCGCGTCAATGTCAATACCGAACTCATCAAAAAGGAACTCGGCGCCGTCGTCCAGAACCATCGCCATATCATCCCCGGTAGCGAGATTCGGGTACGACGGAAGGTCCTTATACAGTCCCCATCCAGCACGTATCTGGGCCTGGTCCTCGACGTGGGCCGCGTGTTTCTCGAGGTTCTCAGTCGGGTTCAGAATCATGGGCCACTTGTGTGAAGCTGTTCCGGGCTTGTTGATGTAGTATGCCCCGCTTCCGCCGATGACCCACATCCCGTTCGGGTTGTTCGTTGACACGCTCGGGCAGATCCAAATCTCGCCTGTCTTTGGCCCCCCACCAGCGGCCACAGATCCCACAGTTACAACGAGCAGCACTGCCAGGGTTGTCCCGGCCAGCGCGAGTCTTGATAGTAGCTTATGCATATTCGTTTCTCCTTTATCTGTCTTGTTCTAGGCATTAACGGCAATGCCCGTTCTGGGGGCCCACAAGACCCTGCTTTGCCATGGCCGTACAACAGCACCTTCATCCGAGGCCGGGTTCGCTGCCAGGCCCCGAGAGGGCTATGGTCCACGGCTCACCCTAGCTATCTAGACGCACCGGCAGGGCAAGATCGTACCTTTGGGCGGCGTGCGAATCAGCGAAGGCTGACGGCGCGCTGTCAAGCGACCATCAGAAATGGACATCGGCGACAACCAGAAGGGCTCATGGCGGAAGGTGAACGGCTTCTTGGGAAGGACACTTGACATAACGGAGATCGTGTCGTCTGGAGGAGGCCGCCCGGTGCTGAAGCAGGCGGATGCCAGGGCGCCCATTGGCTCAGCGTGCGAAGCCCCGCGGGCTGAGGGGCTGGCGGGGCACCAGCGGCCGTGAACTATGCCGGCTTGGCATCCCACAGCAATCGCGAGGCTCGTTGTGTATGCTCATCACGAGAGGTTCTTGTTGGTCTTGCACTTGGACTTAGCGGATGGTGTCGATGTACTGGAGTCGCTGCTGGACGATCGATGCGAAGTCAACCCGGGGGCGCAGGACACATGTTCTTCTCGGCTTTCTCATCGGTCGTTGCTCCGAAAGTGGGACTATACTCGACCCTGCTTATCCTCGTGGCCACTTCTCCAGGGGAACCTAACAGTGTATCATAGACACGAAGCGCTGGGGCAGCAGTCTTCCTGGAAGTCCACGCGCAGCCGAACCTGTACGCGGCCATCAACGTATGGGGAGAGTCGCTAGGGCACGTCTACACCCACGGCCATAAGGTGTGTCGCGTAACTGTGGGCCCATCGGCCGGGTCACGGCAGAAGACTATCCCGCGATGGACGGATCATCCTGGTCGAGCGCCGTGTAGTGCGGCCAGTGCGATATCGTCCAGATTCGTGGAGTCCTGCATCTGCGCGGCGCCAAGCGTCCGCATCGAGCACATAGAAGACGCCTGCAAGGTTGAGGGATACGCACCCCAAGACCGGGCGGGGGGGGCATGCAAACGCCCAGGGAGGAGAGGATTATGTCGACCGAAGAGTGGCGAGGCAGTTTCGCCATCCCGATGACGCCCTACGACGATAGAGACCGCATCGACGAGGATGTGCTGCGCGCCGAGATCGAATTCTGCATCGCGTCCGGCGTGGGCGGAATGGTGGTGCCGGTAATGGTGAGCGAATTCCGCGTGCTCTCCGAGGACGAGCGCCGCACGATGGTGAGCGTGCCGGTCGAAGTCAGCAACGGCCGCATCCCCATTGTAGCCAATTGCGCGGCAGTCAATACCCCGCTGGCGGTCAGCTATGCGCGCCAGGCTCAGGAGACAGGGGCCGACGCGGTGATCGCCATGCCGCCCTACATCCGCACCCCCGAATTTCCCACCATCTACGCCTACTACAAGGCTATATCGGACGCGGTGAGCATCCCCGTGTGGATCCAGAACCACACTGTCGCCGCGCTATCTGTCGCCCAGGTTGTTCAGTTGTGCACCGAGCTGGAGAACTTGAGCTGGGTCAAGGAAGAGGTCGATCCCGAGACGCATAGCATCAGCAGGTTGCTCGCACAGAACTGCCCGGCGATCAAGGGAGTGATGGGTGGGGCAGGTGGGCGGTACATGGTCACTGAGCACGCGCGCGGTTCCAAAGGAGTCGTCCACGCTTGCCAGTTCTGTGACGTGGTCCAGCGGGTCTGGGAGCTACTCGACCAGGGACAGGACGAGGAGGCCGGCGATCTCTTTGAGAAGTTGCTGCCCGGACTGGTGCTGGAAGGGCTGCTGGGCATGGCCTACGCCAAAGAGATTATGATCCGGCGGGGCGTGTTCAAGAATAACCGCATCCGGGCGAGCTCACAGCCATTCGATGAGGCAGATTGGGGCGAGATTGATCGGGTGTGGGAACGATTGCAGCCTTACTTGAATTGGCACAAATAGCAGATCATAAGCGGCGGATCCTGCATCTGGGCGTAGGAGGTGAATACGCGATGACGGAAGACGATCAAGTGCGCGGCGCCGTGGAAGACGCCGTGAACACCTATTCCAGCCCGGCCGACCTGAGAATCACCGACATGCGCTATGCTGTGGTGTCGAGCAACTACGATTATCCGATTATTCGAATCGACACCAACCAGGACGTGTACGGCATCGGCGAGGTGCGCGACGCGGGCCATCCCGAGAACGCGCTACAGTTCAAGTCTATGCTGCTTGGCCAGAACCCGTGCAACATCGACATGGTTCTTCGGGCCATAAAGCCGTTCGGCAACTGGGGGAGAGAGGGCGGCGGCGTCTCTGGCATTGAGCTTGCCTTGTGGGACCTGATAGGAAAGGTGTACGGCGTACCCTGCTACCAGTTCCTCGGCGGCAAATACCGCGACAAGGTGCGCATCTATGCGGACACGCCGGAGCCGGAGGAACACACGCCCGAGGCATTCGCGCAGCGTGCCCTCGGGCGCAAGGAGATGGGGCTGACCTTCATCAAGTGCGACGTGCGCCTGCAGACCCTCGTTGACGCAGAGGGCGGCATGGTGGGCCAACCGACCGGGTTCGAATACGACCTGGGCCGACGGGGGCGCGCGCCAGGTAGTGGCCAGGTGGTCAAGGTCGCCGACGAGGGCATCGCCAGAATGGCTAAGATCATCGGCGCGGTGCGCGAGGCCGTCGGCTGGGACGTTTCGCTGTGCATTGATCACTTCGGTCACGGCTACCTAATGGCCAAGGAGGTGATCAGGCTAGCAGGGGCACTGGAACCCTACGGCCTGGCTTGGATGGAAGACCCCATGCCCTGGGACGACGTCGATGGGCACAGGCGTGTCACCGAAGCCGTCAACGTGCCCATCGCGGCCGGGGAAAACTGGTATCTGCTGGACGGTTTCCGCGAGTTCATCGACAGGCATGCTCTCGACATCATCCACCCCGATCTGCTCACCTCGGGCGGAATGTTGGAGACGAAGAGAATCGCCGACTACGCCGAGCGTCGTGGCATTCCCACTGCGCTGCACTTCGCTGGTTCGCCGATCGCGTTTGTGGCCAATCTGCACTGCGCGGCAGCGATCCCCAGCTTTGTCGCCTTGGAGCATCACGGCCTCGACCTGCCTTTCTGGAGCGACCTCGTCACCGGACTGGCAGATCCGCTCCTCGAAGACGGCTACGCAGAAGTGCCGGATAGGCCGGGTCTGGGCGTAGACCTGAACCTCGAGGGAATCAAAGCCAACCTGCGCGATGACAGTGGCCTCTTTGAGCCAACCGACTACTGGACCACACCCAAGCTCGGCTTCTGGCAGCCGGATCGCCGCTGGGACAAGTGAGTCGCAGGGGACGACAGTCCGCGGGAGGAATCGGGACTGTCGTCCCTTTCTAGCATTGAGGCTGGGGGAGGCGGGGACTGTGCGCCGCAGACGGCGGGCCCTTGCGAGCGTTATTCCAGGGCTATGGGCCCAATAACGGCAAAGACATCATGGTGACCCCGCGGAACTGGACATCAGCCTCACGGCAACCAACAAATACTTTGATGGATGGCCCGCTCATCCGGAAGTCGGAGAAAGCGGCGGGGACGAACATGGACAGGGTGAGGGCGACTCTGAGCACCGTGAAGAAGGCGAAAGCGGACACAACGAAGGCGACTCCGACTAGGCCACCAAGAGCCGTCCGGCGCTGGGACAAGTGGAAGGCAGCGTAGACGGTGGTCCTGGAGGAAACACAAAGGCGCAGAGATGGCGCGAGTACGGGTCCGAGTACGGCGCCCAGCGGGAGTCGCAGAGAAACCCTTGGTTCTCTTTGCGACTCTGCTCTCGCTGCGGCTTTGCGTGTAAATGGATAGGGAGGTCCAAACATGAAGATCGTTGATGTCAAGACAGTCGTGGTCGGCAACATTCGTCCCTATTGCGGCGGACGCTGCTGGCTGTTCGTCAAACTGATCACGGACGAGGGAATCGTCGGCCTCGGCGAGCGTCCCACGAATCCCGTGACGAATGTAGCTATGTACGTCAGCCTGATCGAGGACCTGGCCCAGGAGTTCGTAGTCGGCGCCGATCCCTTTGGCATAGAAT
Source organism: Chloroflexota bacterium (assembly GCA_030596915.1). Taxonomy (GTDB): domain Bacteria; phylum Chloroflexota; class Anaerolineae; order B4-G1; family B4-G1; genus JAUVSX01. The sequence goes on from JAUVSX010000093.1 coordinate 8,640, forward strand.
TGCTGTGGCAGCGGATGTACGCGGTCCGCCACGACCTGCGGCATCCCAGTCTGACCTATACGCCAGCGATGAGCGCGATCGAGATGGCCTGCTGGGACATCGTCGGCAAGGCCCTGAATCAGCCCATATACAACTTGCTGGGGGGCAAGTGTCGTGAGACGATCAGGGCATACGCCTATATGCCCACAGAGGGCGTCTGGGAAACCCCCGAGCAGGCCGGCGAGGTCGCGATCCAACTCGTCGAGCAGGGCCCCACCGTCTGCAAGCTCGACCTTTTCACGCCGCTTTTCCCCGCTCCCAGGGATTTCCCTCTGAGCACGATCAAGCGCGTGGCGAAGGTGTTCGAGCACATGCGTGCCGCCGTCGGTGACAAGCTGGAGATCGCCATCGGGACGCATGGGCAATTCACGACGTTCAGTGCCATCCGCGTCGCGAAGGCGCTGGAGGAATACAGCCCGTACTGGTTTGAGGAGCCGGTGTC
>JAUVSX010000437.1 GCA_030596915.1 Chloroflexota bacterium
ACGGAGGATCTGACCCAGGCCCGGCACACGTACGACCTGACGCGCCGGGAGGACATCACGCTCAACATCGACTACGCACAGTCAGGTCTCGGAAACGCGAGCTGCGGCCCGGGCACGCTGCCGCAGTACCTGATCCAGCCGAAAGCAATGGCCTGGCGCATCAGGCTGAGGCCGTTCTCGGCAGCGGATGCGCCTCCCACAGACTTGAGCAAGCAGGTGATCTAGATGCCCGAAGAACAACCCTCTCAGGACGCCCCAGCGCAGACCCGTTTCAAGGTCCTGGTTCTCCACGGCCCAAATCTGAACCTGCTCGGCGACCGGGAGCCGGACACCTACGGGCGTGTGACCCTGAAGGAGATTGACGCTGCCTGGAGGAAGGCCGCGACCGCCCGCGGCGCGGAGGTCCACATCCTGCAGTCGAATCACGAAGGGGCCCTCATCGACGCGCTACACCAGGCCCGCCACTGGGCTGATGGCGTGCTGATCAATCCAGGCGCGTACACCCACACGAGCGTCGCGCTGCGCGATGCAATTGCGGCTGTGGCGCTCCCGACGGTCGAGGTCCATCTCTCGAACATCCACTCTCGCGAGTCCTTCCGCCACACGTCGCTGACTGCGCCCGTATGCATCGGGCAGATCAGCGGCTTTGGGTGGCGAAGTTACGTGCTCGGACTGAATGCGCTCATATGCCACTGTGAGAGTCTTGGCGAGCGAACGAGCGAAGCCCCGGGGGAGCAAATCAGCGAGGGGGCGAATCGGCGAGTCAGCGAGTCGGCGAAAGACCACCGCACAGAATCGGCGAGGAGAGATAGCGGCTGATGACGTATGAGGAATGGGAAGGCCAAGTACACGAGCGGGTGAGGGCGGAGCCGGTATGGGGCTTCGCAGGATACCGCAAGGCGCTCTTCCTCTATGACCTGACTTGGCAGGATTGCGACAAGCTGATGAACGACAGGCGAGGGCGGGCCGTTGCGGAGCAGCTAGTTCGTTGCTGCGGCTCGATAGGCGCAAACATCGAGGAGGGGCACGGGCGCGGCTACGGGAAGCAGCGCAACTGGTTCCTCACGGTTGCGATTGGTTCCGCGCGCGAGACCAAGGGCTGGTATTGGCGCGCGAGACAGCTTCTACCGGCAGACGTAGTCGACCATCGGTGGCACTCGCCGACGAGGTAATTGCTCTTCTGGTCACAGAGCTAAGGCGACAACGGTCTCGCTAACTCGCTGACTTGTACTTTCGCTGATTCGCTGATTCGCATGGTCGTGGGTATGGCAAGCAGAGGAACTGGTTCCTCACCGTCGCCATCGGATCGGCACGCGAGACCAAGGGCTGGTATTGGCGCGCGAGACAGCTTCTGCCAGCAGACGTAGTCGACCATCGCTTGGCACTCACCGACGAGGTAATTGCTCTTCTGGTCACAGAGCTAAGGCGACAACGGTCTCGCTGACTTGTACTTTCGCTGATTCGCTCATTCGCTGACTCGCTGATTCGCTCACTCGCATCGTCAACTCAGCAACCACAGGAACAGTCTGATGAAAGTAGCAACACGTCTGACACGTCTTCCCCCCTACCCTTTCGCGCGGTGGTCTGCCGAGGTTCGGGCCGCGCGGGCGCGCGGCGCGGACGTGATCCGGCTAGACATCGGTAACCCCGATATGCCGCCGCCCGCTCCGATCATCGACGCACTCACCCGCTCTGCGCGCCACCGCGACCATCACGGCTACCCCGGCTTCCGGGGCATACCCGCTTTCCGCGAGGCTGTCGCCGGCTACTACGAGCGCCGGTTCGGTGTGACGATTGATCCTGAGACGCAGGTCGTGCCTCTCATCGGCTCGAAAGAGGGCATCATCCATATGGCGCTGGCTTGCCTCGACCCGGGCGACCTGGCGCTGGTACCGGATCCCGGGTACGCCCCCTACGCACTGGGCGCGGCGCTCGCGAGCGCAGAGACCTGTACATTCCCGCTGCCCGCGGAGCGCGGCTTCCTGCCCGATCTGGGTGCAATCCCCTCAGAGGTGGCCGACCGAGCCGCGCTGATGTGGCTGAACTACCCCAACAACCCCACGGGCGCCACCGCCGACCTGGACTTCCTGGCCCAGGCGGTCGAATTCGCGCGCCGCCACGACCTGCTGCTCTGCCACGACGCGCCCTACTGCGAGGTTTGCTACGACGGCTACGTGGCGCCCAGCGTGCTACAGGTCGATGGTGCGCTGGAGGTAGCGATCGAGTTCAATTCCCTGTCCAAGATGGCAAACATGGCCGGTTGGCGGGTGGGGATGGCGGTGGGCAACGCGCAAGCAATCGGGGCGTTGGGACAGGTGAAGTCGAATATCGACTCGGGCATCTTCCAGCCGATACAGGAGGCAGCGGTGGAAGCCCTCTCCCTGAATCCGGCGTGGCTGGCTGAGCGAAACGCGATCTACCAGGAGCGGATGGAGATCGTGCTCCACGCCGTCGAGGCGGCAGGGATGGCGGCACCGCGCCCTCGGGCCACGCTATACGTATGGGCCCCCGTGCCGTCTGGATGGACCTCGGAGGGGTTCGGGCTGGCGCTGCTCGGGGAGACTGGCGTGGCCATTGCCCCCGGTTCGGTCTTTGGCCCGGGCGGCGAGGGGTACGTGCGCATCTCCGTCACCGCGCCGACGGAAAGGCTGCGGGAGGCGACGCAGCGACTTGTCCCCTTCGTCGAGACGGCATGAGACATCGCAGACAGAAAGGCAAACCAATGAACTCGTTCATTGAGTCGCGAGAGGAGATGGAGCAGCTACTACGCGAGGTACGGTTTGGGTGCCTCGGGCTGGCCCACGAGGGGAGGCCCTACGTCATCCCATTGAACTACGCCTACGTCGACGGGAGGCTCCTATTCCACTGCGCCCTCGAGGGTGCGAAGCTGGACCACATCGCCTCGAATCCGACAGTCTGCTTCACGGTGGCGCGCCAGCGAGGCGTCGTCGAGCTGCATTCGGAGAGCCTCTGCCAGCCGGATAGCGAGAGCGTCATCTGCTACGGGACGGCCCGTGTGATCGAGGATCTGGAGAAGAGGACGGAGGCGCTGAACGCGTTCAATCGTTCATTCCGGCCCGATGCCGAGCCGATACCCGCTGAGCGCGTGGCGACCTGCGCCGTCGTCGAGATCGTCGTGACGGACATGACGGGCCGGAGAGAGCAGGCAGGCGAGCTCACCTGCTGGCGGTACCGGTTCACATGAAGCCCTAGATCGAAGCCTAGCCACCCGCCCAGGGCTGTCGCTCCGTGGCAATCGCCTCTCCCGTCCGCAGCGCCTGCTCGATCATCAGGCTGAGGTAGTGGTCCTGGGATGCCTCGGGGAGGCTGCAGAAGCTCGGGCCTCCCTCAACATACTGCGCCATCCTGTCCAGGCAGGTGGCCACGGCAATCTCGTCGTCCGTGAGTCTGCCAGGCACGAAGGGGTTGCGGTAGACCCATTCATCGCCGGCCAGAATGCCCTTGTGGCAGTACCCTTCCAGATTCCCGTATTGTCCGGCATCGACGCGCCGCAACGCTAGCTCGATGTGCGTCATCCCGT
>JAUVSX010000048.1 GCA_030596915.1 Chloroflexota bacterium
ATCTGATCCCCGCGCCTCTCCTCAGCGAAGATCGTGATCAGTTCGTACCGACTGAGGCCAGAGGACCCGTCCGGCTGCCCTTGCGGCACGCTCGATGTCTCCGCCCACTGGTTGATCCAGGCAAACGGATACTGGGGCTGTTCGCTCAGGTCCACTCCCTGGAACCGGGATGGGCTCGCTATGGCCAGAGCGTCAGCAAGTATGAATTCCTCCTCGTTGATCTGGTACCATAGCACACCCTCATACTCAACGAGGCCATCCACGCTGACCCACCAGTCGCCAGAGAGCATAGTGCGCACAGGGGGCAGCCCCGCCGCAGCCTCCATCGGATGGCGGAACACGTTCAGCGGGAGCGTCTTGACGTGGCCGTATCTATGAGGGAGGATGTCCTCCTCCTCCTCGGTTGGCTCGATCGTTGCCAGTTGCGGTAGGGGGTCGGGCAGTCGAATCGTGGTCACGCGGTAGGCCGTGGTGCCAGGCCCATAAGTGGGACACAATTCCGGGTTGCGCCAGACCAGGCTAGGCACACACACGTAGCGGGTATCGCGGGGGTCATCACTGGGAGGCGCCAAGCGGCGCCCACCAATCGCTTGGACAGGTTGCGCTGCTACAGCCCAGGCGATGAGCAAACCCGCTGCGGCCAGGAGCATCCTGGCGGTCAACAGGCTGCGGACCATTTCCCTATTCGATGTCGGTGTCGCCGGGCCACGCTATCAAGTGTAGCACGGACTGGCGGGACGACCAGGTCTGGATGATTCGATCAATCTGTGTCGCCGGCGCCGGACCAGCCGAACCCCGCGGGCGCCCATAGACGAGAGGGGGTTCGCAGAGGTCGCTGGAGCAAGGGCGACCGTGCTCACAAACTGATCAGCCCTCCCGGTTGGCAGGTGCGGCAGAAGTTAGTCAGTCTTCTGCGGGCCTTGATCTCGGAGATGGTGCCGCCGCAGACGGGACAGGCTTCGCCGCCCCTGCCATGCACTGTGAGGAAATCTCGCACCTCGCGATGGATCTCCGTTCCGACGCGGTCCCGGAGGGTGGTGATGGCGTCTCTCAACACTGACTGCGTGGCCCCGAACAGCCGCACGGTCTCCTCGTCGGTGAGCGATGTGCGCTTGCGGTAGGGATGCAAGCGCGCCGCGAAGCAGATCTCGTCGGCATAGGCGTTGCCGATGCCAGCGACCGCTCTCCCGCGTGTCAGGACGCCCTTGATCTCGCCGCGGAAGGGTCTCAACTGCTCGCGGAAGCGGTCGAGTGTCAAGTCGAACGGCTCCGGACCCATGTCGAGCCACCCCGGTATCGCGTCAACGCTGGCAGTGAGATAGACTTGCCCCATGCTCCGCCGGTCGCTGTAGCGCAGGACCCGGCCACCGGAGAGCTGGAACTCGACGTGTGTCCTGCCCAAGCGTCGCGCCTTGGAGTCGCCGTACTGGAGCCTGCCCGCCAGCTTGCAGTTGATGGCGAGGGTCATTTCGGGTCGAAGTGGGAGAAGGAGCAATTTGCCCCGTCTCCGCACGTCGGTGATGACCCGGCCCGCAATCGTCCGTTCAAACCCAGTTCCGGTGAGATCACGCACGACCAGAGGGCGCATGACCTTGACGTCCGTGATGGTCTGGCCGGCAAGCCGGGGGGCGAGAACCTCCCGAATGATCTCCAGGTCCGGCAGTTCGGGCATACTACTCTGGGGTGTCTGGCCTTCGGGCGCGCGTCCGGCCCAGCTTCCGCTCAAGGCGGTCAAGGCGATGGTGAAGCTCACCCAGCGCAACGCCCCGCTTTGTCCCGGCCTCCCAGCCCTCGGCCAGCGCGATGGCCGCGCGGGTCCACCCTGCTGCCAGAGGGAGGTCCTTCTGGACCCATTCGAAATGCTTCGCCAGTTCTACGTGGGCGACGACGCGGCCTCCAGCGTCTCCTTCCGTCTCGAGCGCTACTTGCTGCCAGTAAGCAAAGGCATCCCCGCGCCGGCCAGATCGCTTCAGAATCTCGGCCAGGGAGCGCATGCTTCGACTGCGAAGGGCTGGCGTGAGCTCACCGCGGATGGCCGTGCGATAGGCCTGTTCGGCCTCGGAGATGTGCCCTTTGGCGGCATACCACCGGCCCACGCCGAACAGCTCAGCCCCCCTCAGGCCTGTAGGAGAGCGCGGCACAGCAAAGGAGTGGCACAGTCGGGCGGCGAGCGTGACCAGGCTGAGGATGTCGATCGCGTTGTGATAGAGAACGCGCTTCATATCGCGGGCATCACCGGTGCGCAAGTAGTCTCGGTAGAGCAATGGGATGACACCACCGGGTACGTCGTCCTGCTCACGCAGCACGCCCAGGACCTCCTTCTCCAACGTATTGAGCCTGCACGACGACAACGAGTAGCGCCAGAGGCGCCGGGACGGCCCGAGCAGATCGAGGTGGGGGACGCCCGCGGTCGGCGGCGAGACGCGCGCCAGGATGAAGCGGTTCTCGAGGATGGGCACGTCGAAGGCGCGCCCGTTGAATGAGGCCAAGGCTTCAAACTGCGGTAGCTGGTCTGCCAGCGCTTCGATCATGGCTGGTTCGTCGCCGGGATCGCGCAGGAAGTACTGGCGGACGCAGAACTTCTGTTCCACGAAGAACCCCAACCCTACGACGAAGGCCATGGTGCCGGTGCCGGCCGAAAGGCCAGTCGTCTCCGTATCTAGGAAGCAGGTCTTGTGGAGGTTCACGCGCGCGAGGGATGGGTCTCCGCTGATCCAGCCGGCCGCATCGGGCGATGCGCTCAAGAAGGCAGACAGGGGCAGAGTCCCGTGGAGATGACCCAGCTCGTAGTCGGACTCGACGATGAAACAGCGGCCGCGCGAGGTGGTATGGAAACGCCCGGCCGTGATGTCTTCGATGGGGAATCGTGGTCGCTTCGAGACGCCGGCCAACTGGTCTGTTCCTCGCACGACGCCCAAGTCGCGGAGGCGTTTCAGTAGGTCCTCAGGCCTCACTGCGCCGCCCTGCGGTCGAGGTGACGATAGGTTCTGGATATCACGGTCAATCTCCCCGACAGCGCGACTACAGCAGCGTCGGGAGGAGCGCGGTGCGCTCCAAGATGGCGTGGGCGCCAGCGCGCTGCAGCTCGGCCCGCTCCCCGAACCCACATAGCACCGCCACGGCAATGGCCCCTGACCGGCGGGCAGCAGTTACGGCGACGTCCGTGTCGCCGACCATAAGGCATCGCTCTACAGGGATCGCCAGCAGATGCGCCGCCAGAAATATCGGTGCGGGATGCGGCTTGAGGCGACGGGTGCTCTCTCTGGTCACGAGCGCGTCGAAGTGGTTGCTGAGATCGTATTCGGCAAGGAATGCCCTGGCGTCGCGCCGGACTCTGGTCGTGACAACAGCCATCTGGTAGCGACTGGCCAGCCCAGCCAGCATCTCCGCTACATCTGGCATAAGGCGAAGATGCGCTGTTTGCCCACGCCTTCCGTGGAGCGAGCGAATGTGCCGGCCCCACGCTGTCAGCGGTCTGTCGAGCCCGAGCTTATCGAGCACCGTGATGGCTCCGTTCACGGGGGCCTCAGAGGCCATCACCAAGTGGCGTGCGACCCGGCGCGGATCAGTCCAGCGCATCCAGCGCAGGTGGCGCGCAAGAGCATCGACCGCCTGATCGTCACTGTCAGCAAGTGTCCCGTCCAGATCGAACAACAGGGCCTGCACATGGCTAGTGTGGAACACGGGGGTGTCTCCAGAAAGGCGTATTGGGCGTCGGGCCAATGGTACTACGACGGCAGATGAGTGTCAACGTGGGCTGCCTGTGTCCGGTCGTGGCCGGGCAAGGAAGCGCGCTGTCGACTTCTCCAGCAGCGGATGAGTGAGCACGGGTCCGCGGTCTGCCCTCGCAGGCACCCGTTCCGGACACGACCCCGTTCACCGGCCAAGATTGGTCGCCACGCTGAAGCGCCTCGCCGTCCCTCCCCGAACCAGGGAGGGCGATGTCCCCCCCCCACCTGCTAGGAACAGGGGTGCGCGCCGCCTTCCTTGCACACCGAGTCTGCGGTGCATATAATCTCCGTAGACACGGAGGCACGCGAGAAGTTGAGCCTATCCGAAACCCTGGCATCCTTTCGACGCGATCCGGCGCTGATGCGCTGTGTGACCGCCTGGGAGCGCATCCCCGCTCGTCCCGCTCGGTTCGGGCCGTGGCCAGACGGCCTCGATCCGCGTCTCGCGGCTGCCTTGCGGGAACGGGGCATCGAACAGCTCTACTCTCACCAGTGTCAGGCCGTGGAGGCAGCTTTGTCCGGTCAGCACGTCGTGATGGCAACGTCCACCGCGTCCGGCAAGACTCTGGCCTTCAATCTGCCGTCCTTGAGCCGTTTGCTCGACGATCCGGCAGCGTGTGCGCTCTATCTGTTCCCAACCAAGGCGCTGGCCCACGACCAGATGGCCAACCTGCGGTCGATGCTTTCTAGTTCCCAGTTGGCTGGCTCGAAGGTGGCCGTCGGCGCGTACGATGGCGACACACCTTCGCGTCAGCGGCCGGCGATACGTCGCGAGGCCAGGCTGCTGGTGACCAACCCCGATATGCTTCACACGGGCATTCTCCCCCATCACACCCGCTGGGCTCGCTTCTTCAGTGGCCTGCGCTTTGTTGTGCTCGATGAGCTTCATGGATACCGTGGCATCTTCGGGGGGCACGTGGCAAACGTCTTGCGCCGGCTGCGCCGGATATGTCGTTTCTATGGCTCAGACCCTCAGTTTATCTGCGCATCTGCTACGATCGCTAACCCGAAGGAACTCGCTGAACAGCTTGTCGAAGCGCCGGTCACCTTGATAGAAGACGACGGAGCTCCCCGGGGCGAGAAACACCTGGTGCTGCTCAATCCTCCTCTGGTGAACCCACAGCTCGGAATTCGGCGTAGCGCCATTCTCGTGGCCAGGGACATCGCAGCGCGGTTTCTGAAGGCAGGTGTTCAGACGATCGTCTTCGCCAGGTCTCGACTGGCAACCGAGGTGTTGCTGGGGTACCTGCGCGATTCGGTCGCTCCTGGTGACGGATCCACCCCTGCTGTGCGCGGGTACCGCGGCGGCTATCTGCCCCGAGAACGGCGCGAGATTGAGCTCGGCCTGCGTCAGGGGGAGATCCGTGGCGTCGTCGCGACAAACGCCCTAGAGTTGGGTGTCGACATTGGACAGTTGGACGCCTGCGTAATGGCCGGCTATCCGGGGACGATTGCCAGTACCTGGCAGCAAGCCGGGCGGGCCGGACGCCGGGCTGGTCTCTCTGTTGCCGTGCTGGTGGCCAGTGCTCTGCCGATCGACCAGTATCTCATCACTCACCCGCGATACTTCTTGGCTCAGCCAGTGGAGCGCGCGCTTCTCGATCCCGACAATCTGGCCGTGCTCATCAATCATCTCTCGTGTGCTGCGTTCGAGTTGCCGTTTGATGCGGGTGAACGCTACGGCGGATTCGAGGACCTGACCGCGGCTCTCGACGTGTTGGTCGCGGAGGGATCCCTGTATCGACGGAGCGGGCGCTACAGTTGGATTGGTGAGGGCTACCCGGCCGGCGGCATCTCTTTGCGGACCAGCACGCCCGACAACATCGTCATCCAGGACGTGAGTGGGGCACGACCGCGGGTGATCGGCCAGATGGACCGGCCCAGCGCCCCCGTGCTCGTCCACGAGGGCGCTGTCTATCTGCACGAGGGCGCTACCTACGTCATTCGGTCACTGGACTGGCATGGCGGCATCGCCCGGGCCGAGGCGGCTGAATTGGATTACTACACGCGTGCCAGCTCGACCACCGACGTTGATTTCGTTCGTGAAGTGGCTGATGCTGCCACGAACCGCGTACGCTACGCGTGGGGCGATGTGCAGGTCACAACGCGGGCAACAGGCTACCGAAAGATCAAGCGCTACACGCACGAGACGCTGGCCTGGGCGCCGATCGATCTGCCTGAGCAGCGGCTCCATACGGCTGGATTCTGGCTGGCGCTGTCGGACGACCTGACGGCGCAACTGCGAGAAGACGGCATTCTCCCGCCCCCTGTCGACTACGGCCCCAATTGGGCCGCGCAGAGGGCCGCGGCGCGCGCCCGAGATGGGAATGAGTGCCAACAGTGCGGGGCGCGATCGCGGGATGGAAAGCAACTCGATGTCCACCACATCACGCCATTTCGGGCGTTCGGCTTCGTTCCGGGGGTAAACGACAGCTACCGGCTCGCGAACCGGCTGGAGAACCTGATCACCCTCTGTCCAACCTGCCACAGGCGCGTCGAGCGTGGGCGAGGAGCGCGAGGGGCGCTGAGTGGGCTGGGCTATGCGCTGCGCTCACTCGCGCCGCTGTATGTGATGTGTGCGCCTGGCGACCTTGGGTCGTCAGTTCAGATCCAGGCCCGGGGAAGCGGTCTGCCGACCGTCACACTCTACGACCGGGCGCCTGGGGGCGCGGGCCTGAGTCCCAGGCTGTTCGAGATCAGACGCGACCTGCTTCAGGCTGCGCTTGATGTCGCGTTGCGCTGCCCCTGCGATAGTGGTTGCCCGGGCTGCGTCGGCCCGTCCGGTGAAGGCGAGCGCCGCACCAAAACCCTGACGGTACGCCTCCTCGAGGCCATCCTGGCAAGTTGATGCCTGGGTTGGCGCGGCCGGCGGCCTGGAGCATCGGGTCGCCATCGGCCAACCACCACCCCCTTGCGACGGGCGTGGTTTCGCTAGAAGGGGTTGCCGGGGATCGGGATGCCCAGGTCGATCAAGAAGTCCCAGAATGCCGCGGGCGCATACCAAAGGAATAGGGCGACGGCAAGACAGGCCAGGGTCAGCGCCAGGCACCCGCATCCGATAAACAAGACCTGCCTGCGCTTGCTGTCTCCCTCGCCGTCCAGATCTTCCTCAGTCGCGTAGACGTCTGCCACCGGAACATCGGCCGCCCGGTAGTCTGCCTCGGGCGGTTGGCTTGCCGCCACCGGTCCGGGCTCGTAGGGTGGAGGCTCGAATGGCTGAGGCCCTGGAACGGGCGGCCCATAGGCGGGCGCGCCCGCCGGTGCCGACGCCGGCGGTGCGCCCAGGTCCTCCGTCGGGACGGCGCCCGCGCTGTAGAAGGTCAGTGTCACAGCCTCTCCCAGGCTGATAACGTCGCCGGGAGTGAGCGCTCGGGGGCCTGTCAGCAGCATGCCGTTGACGTAGGTGCCGTTCGTGCTCCCCAGATCCTCGACCACAGTCGCGTTCCCTTGCTGTGTGATGCGCGCGTGTTGCCGTGAGACCTGAGGCTCGTTGATCGCGATAGCGTTGCTCGGGTCGCGTCCTAGCGTCAAGGTGTCACGATCGAGTGCGAAGGCTTGCCCCGGTTGGGGGCCCTGGCTCATCACCAATTGGAGACCACCGATCATCGCTATCCTCCTGGGCGTGTTTCAGTTCTTGGGGTGATCCTCCGACGCTCCACCTGGAGGACTGTCCCGACAGCGTGCGCCTTCAGGCCCTGGTCGACGCAAGGTCACCACGTGGCGGAGGATCAGCGGGTCCCACTGGGCATTGGCCCCAGGACTGAAATGCACCCATCCTCCTCCTCGGCCCTGCACTCGCAGTCGCATCGTCAGTATATGATCATCCACACGGGTTGTCAAGCCTGCCGCTTATGATACACTACCGACAGTCATCTTCGGCGTGCGGAGGAGGGGAGACTTGCGCATTGTTGATGCACATGAGGACGTCGCATGGAATGCGGTCGTTCTGGGCCGCGACGTCAGTCGCAGTGCGCTGGAGACTCGGCGCCTCGAAGAGAACTCCGACGTACCCCAACGCAATGGCCGCTGTATGGTCGGCCTGCCCGAGTGGCTCAGCGGCGGTATCATGCTGGTCTGTGCCTCCGTCTTCGTCCGCCCCCCCCGTCGCCCGACACCGGACTCGTTTGATGCGACTGAGTTCGACCAGATGCATCGTTTGGCGCAGGCGCAGCTTGATTACTACCACCAGTTGGCCGAGCGCTCCGAGCAAGTTGCGCTGGTAGGAGACCGGGCTGGCCTCGATGACGTTCTGCGCACGTGGGACGGGGAGAAGCCTCAGGTCGGCATCATACCATCGATGGAGGGGGCCGACCCGGTCTACGATGCCACGGAGATCGAAGCGTGGTTCGATCGCGGCATCAGGATGGCGAGCCTCTCGTGGCGCGCGGGATCTCGTTATGCAGGGGGCGATGCGGTTGGTGGCCCGCTCACCGAGGATGGTCGGGATCTCCTGGCTGTGATGGCTGAGCTAGGGCTCATCCTGGACGTCAGCCATCTGGCGGAGGAGGCTTTCTTCGAGGCAGTGGATCGCTTCGAGGGCTACGTGGTCGCGACCCATGCTAACCCCCGGGCCCGTGTGCCCGGCCGTCGGCAGCTCTCTGACAAGATGATCCGTCTGATCGTCGATCGGGAGGGCGTGATCGGGATTGTGCCCTACAATCGATTCCTGAAGCGGGGCTGGTCAAGGGGAGATCCCAAGGACGTGGTGAGGGCCGCCGACGTGGCTGCCGCGATAGACCATGTCTGCCAGGTCGCGGGACACGCGGAGGGTGTGGGGCTGGGTTCCGATTTCGACGGTGGGTTTGGCAGCGAGAGCACGCCGGCCGAGTTCGACACTGTCGCAGATCTTGGGTGCGTCGGCGCGGCGCTGGGCGAGATGGGATACGGCGATGGCGACATCGCCGCCGTCCTGTGCGACAACTGGCTGCGCGTGCTGCGCGCCGGACTGCCGGAGTAGCAGGTGCACTTCGATATCCTGACTCTGTTCCCGCAAATGCTCGCCGGTCCGCTGGAGGCGAGCATACTCAGCCGGGCTCAGCAGAAGGGGCTCGTCTCTGTGGCGCTGCACGACATCCGCGACTACGCGACCGGCAGGCACCACGTCACGGACGATGCGCCCTACGGTGGCGGGGGTGGGATGATTATGAAGCCTGAGCCCATCTTCGCCGCGGTCGAGCATGTGGTGGCGGGCGCGCAGGGCGTACCCGTGGTGCTCTTGAGCCCTCAAGGCCGCCTGTTCACCCAGGCAATAGCTGCGGAACTGACGAAGCACGCGGGTCTGGTGCTGGTGTGCGGGCGGTACGAGGGAGTGGACGAGCGCGTGCGGCAGCATCTGGCGACAGACGAGATCTCAGTTGGGGACTACGTCCTCACTGGCGGCGAGCTCGCGGCACTCGTCATCGTCGATGCCGTGACGCGACTTCTGCCGGGTGTGTTGGGAGACCCGGGGGCTGTCTGCGACGACTCTCACGCGAATGGACTGCTCGAAGGCCCCCACTACACTCGTCCTGCCACATTCCGGGGGTGGGACGTGCCGGAGGTACTGCGCTCTGGGGATCACGGAGCCGTGGCGCGCTGGCGTCGGGAGCAGGCCTTACGGCGCACCTTCGATCGTCGGTCCGACTTGCTGGCCGTGGCCGATCTGACCCTTGCCGACCGGGAGTTCTTGGCGCGGCTGGCGGAGGAGGCGGGATAGGGCGTGTGAGCGTTCGGGGACGGGTCCCACTGGCCGAGGTTGGGGCGCCGGGGCACAAGGATCGCAGGCCCGGCGCGTGACTGACCGTTGGTTGAACCTGAGAGCACGGTTGTAGGTATATCAATACTGGGATGGAGCAATCTAGTTCAATACGTACGGACGCGTGGCTCGTCTCTCGGGTTCGAGACGGTGATCTCGATGCCCTCGGTGAGCTGTATGAGAGACACAAGGCGCTCGTCTATCGGACCGCCCTGGCCATAATCCACGACGAGGAAGCTGCAGATGACGTCTTGCAGGACGTCTTTCTGCGTATTTACACATACGCCCACCGCATTGATACGACGCTTCCTCTTGAGCCATGGTTGTATCGCGTCACGGTCAACCAGGCCTATAGCTGGATCACTCACGCCAAGCGGTGGGTCCGCACCATCCAGGCGGTGTTGGGACGCTGGCTGTCCGCACCTGAGTGGCAGGTGGGCCCCGAGAAGCTGACGGAAGGGCGTGAGAAGTGGCAACATCTGCAAAACGCGATCGATGCGCTGCCTCCCAGTCACCGATCTGTTGTCGTGCTTCACTACTTGGAGGGCCTGGGTCTGGAGGATATTGCCGCGGTGCTGGAAATACCGGAAGGAACCGTCAAGTCTCGCCTGTACTATGCACGGAAGAAGCTGAGGAAAGCGGTACTGGAGCACGAGCGCAGGCTGGTGCCTGAGGTGGTGTATGACTTCACGTAGTGGTCGGTGGTTGAGGGATTCAGATGATCAGCTTGACGTTCTGATCCGCTGCGCTGTACGCGAGCGAGCGGCCGGGGCCGCACCGTCGCGCGGCGCTTGGGAGCGGATCCTCTGCACCATCGCGCGGTCCGGCGGCTTCTGGCAGGTGTGGAGCCGGCTCGGAACGCGGGTTGAGGCGATCGGCATGTACTTGGCTGGAGAGGATAGCGGGCTGCCGGGGCTCTGTGATCCGGTGTGGTACCTGGGAGACGGTGCGCCGCGGGCGAATGACCTGCACTGGACGCGGCTGAACCGGCATCAGGTTATCCGCTTGGTGGCATAAGTGGCGGTATGAGGCCGCTCGAACCGGGGGAACAGTGTTTGCGCTCCCGCGGGACTCAGGTTATAATCTGCCGTCTCTTGGCAGACTAGACAGCGATCCCATCCGTTCCTGAGGAGCGAGAGAGCTATATGGCCGTCAACGCAGGAACCCTTGCCCCTGAGCACATTCTTGACATAAGAGACTTGACCACGCGCTTCTACACTGAAGACGGCGTGGTCTTCGCCGTGAATGGGGTGTCCTACTCGCTTGACGAGGGCGATACGCTGGGCGTGGTTGGTGAGAGCGGGTGCGGCAAGAGCGTGCACGCCCTCTCTATTATGCGCCTGATCCCCATTCCGCCGGGCAAGATTGAGAAGGGGGAGGTCATCTTCCGAGGGCGTGACCTCTTGAAGGTGAGTGACGAAGAGATGCGCCGTGTGCGTGGGGCGCAGATCGCGATGATCTTCCAGGACCCGATGACTTCGCTGAACCCAGTGTTGACGGTGGGCTTCCAGGTCATGGAGGCCCTCAAGTTGCATCAAGGCATGAGTGACCGGGAAGCTCGGGCTCGGGCATCTCAACTGCTGTTTATGGTCGGCATCCCGGAGGCGGACCAGCGGCTGGATGACTATCCGCACCAGTTCTCTGGGGGCATGCGCCAGAGGGCAATGATCGCGATGGCGCTCTCATGCAGCCCGATGATCCTGATCGCCGACGAGCCGACGACATCGTTGGACGTGACGATTCAGGCGCAGATTATTGACCGGGTGAAGCGTTTGCAGGACCAGATCGGGATGACGGTGATCTGGATCACCCACGACCTGGGTGTGATCGCCGGACTGGCCCAACGGGTCAACGTGATGTACGCGGGGAGCATTATCGAGTCGGGGCCTGTGAAGGACATCTATGGGACCCCGCACCACCCCTACACGGTTGGGCTACTCGGTTCCTTGCCG